>JBAVCA010000024.1:0-1928 GCA_049586475.1 Nocardioides sp. | reverse complement strand
TTGAGGTAGGGGTTCAGGAACGGGTTGAGGTCGACGGCCAGCCCGTAGGCGTGCGCCGAGAACCCGTCGCTCTCACCCCGCGTCGGCCGGCACACGAACGCGGCGGTGTTGTTGCCGTCTCCGGTGGCCGGTGCAACCAGGTCGGCGGTGGTGATCAGTCGCATCGACTCGATCGGAAAGTCGCTGCGAAAGAGCCTGCGGAAGACCGTCACGACTGCTTGCGCAGCGGAGGCCGCGACCACCAGCTCGCCGGTGTGCGCTGCACCGTCGAAGCCTCGGAAGGACACCAGTACGTAGCGCAGGTCGTCGAGTGCCACCGGGCAGCCAGGTTGGTAGGTCTCACCCATCCGGTCGCGGATCGCCGGCGTGATCGGGCCGATCGTGGCCTCGAACCCGCCGTCGGCGGGTGGCGGGAGGACGTCGGCAGTCGGGTAGCGCCGATCTCGCAGCGAGGGCGGCGTCGGGCGGATCTCGCCGAACCCATCGACGCGCAGCGGCAGCACCCGCTTCCCCAGGGGCCAGGAGGAGTACGCCGGGCTGCCCGGAGTCGTCGCGAGCGTGGCCTCCGGGCTCCCGGCGGACGCGGAGCTCGTGCTCGTGCCCGTCCGGGGAGTGTCAACCGATGACGGCCCGACCACGTCGGTCGGCCCGGCGCAGGCGACGAGCAGCAGCATCGTGCTGGACGCGAACGCGGCCGCTTTGCGACGCGCCACTAGAGCAGGCGCCGATCAGTGGCCCAGCGGGTGAGCTCGTGACGCGAGGAGAGCTGGAGCTTGCGCAGCACCGATGACATGTGGGTCTCGACGGTCTTGATGGAGATGAACAGCTCCCTGGCCACCTCCTTGTAGGCGTAGCCGCGGGCGATGAGTCGCATGACCTCGCGTTCCCGCTCGGTCAGGCGGTCCAGGTCCTCGTCGGCAGGCGCGACCTCGATCAGACCGGTGAAGGCATCCAGCACGAAGCCGGCCAGACGTGGGGAGAAGACCGCGTCGCCGTCGGCCACCCGACGAATGGCCGAGACCAGCTCGAGACCGGAGATCGTCTTGGTGACGTAGCCGCGAGCACCGCCGCGGATCGTACCGATCACGTCCTCGGCCGCGTCCGAGACCGACAGCGCGAGGTAGCGCGGGGTGCCGACCACCGGGGTGTCCCCGGCGCCGCGGCGCATCACCTCGAGGCCACCGCCGCCGGGGAGGTGCACGTCGAGGAGGACGACGTCGGGCTGGTGGGTGGCAATGGCGCTCACGGCCTCGTCGACGTCCGCCGCCTCGGCCACCACATCGACGAGGCCGGCGCCGACCGCCTCGAGCTCTGCGCGGACACCGCGTCGGAACATCGCGTGGTCGTCGACTATTACGACCCGGATGATGCTGGGCTCAGGCATCGCGGCCTCCCTCAGCCCGGTGCCGGATCGAGAGGCGCAATCGGACCTCGGTGCCTTCCTCCGGCGCGGTGCGGATCTCGGCGTGACCACCGTGGCGCTGCATGCGGTCGATGATGCTGTGGCGCACGCCGTAGCGATCCTCCGGGGTGCGTGCGAGCACGAAGCCCCGTCCTCGGTCGCGCACGTAGACCTCGACCCCGGACGCGTCGATCTCGGCGTAGACGTCGACCCGCGGGACCCCTGCGTGCAAGGCAGCATTGGTCAGCGACTCCCGGGTCGCAGCCACGATCGGTCGGAGCTCGTCGACGAGGTCGACGTCCCCGACCGTGACGACGTCGACGGAGATCCCGTGCGCATCCTCGATCTCGGCTGCCACCACGCGCAACGCACCGGCCAGGCTCGACTCGTCGGTCGACTCCTCCGCGTACAGCCAGGAACGCAGGTCGCGCTCCTGGGCCCTGGCGAGCCTCGAGACCGTGCGCGGGTCGGAGGCGTTCCGCTGGATCAGGGCCAGGGTCTGCAGCACCGAGTCGTGCAGGTGGGC
>JBAVCA010000023.1:0-3555 GCA_049586475.1 Nocardioides sp. | reverse complement strand
GACTTTCCGATCGAGTCGATGCGACTGATCACCACCGCCGACCTGGTTGCACCGGCCACCGGAGACGGCAACAACACCGCCACGTTCGTGTGCCGGCCGACGCGGGGTGAGAGCGACGGGTTCTCGGCGCACGCCTACGGGCTGGCCATAGACCTCAACCCGTTCCTGAACCCCTACCTCAAGGACGGTGTGGTGCTGCCCGAGCGGGCCAGCAGCTACCTCGACCGCAGGCGCGCACGGCCCGGCATGGTCGAGCCAGGGGGTGTCGCGGTGCGCGCGTTCGCTCGGATCGGGTGGTCCTGGGGTGGGGACTTCACCTCCCTCAAGGACTATCAGCACTTCACGGCACTGGATCGCTGAGCGGTAGTCTCCGGCCATGGAGACCCTGCGCCTGATCCTGCTCATCGTCCACATCCTCGGGTTCTCGGCCCTTCTCGGCGGTCTCCTCGTCCAGGCAGGCGCGGGGGAGAAGAAGGTCAATGCCGCCATGCGCGACGGTGTCGGCACGGCCTTCGTCGCCGGGCTCGCCCTCGTGGGGGTCCTCGAGAGCGGTGACTCCGCGGTCGATCACGGAAAAATCGCGGTCAAGCTGCTCATCGGTCTCGTGCTGCTGGTGCTGGTGATGGCCAACGTCCGCAAGCCGAGCATCCCTCAGGGGCTGTGGGTTGGGCTGCTGGCGCTGTCGGTCGCGAACGTCTGCGTCGCCGTGCTGTGGTCCTCTGTGCACACGTTCTGACCTGCGTGCGCCGCACCCGTAGGCTGGCGCCAGCATGAGTACGCCGTCCCAGCAAGAGCTCCTCGCGGGCCTCAACGAGCCGCAGCAGGCCGCCGTCCAGCACGCCGGTGCGCCACTCCTGGTGGTAGCCGGTGCCGGCTCAGGCAAGACGCGGGTGCTGACCCGGCGCATTGCGTGGCTCATCTCCGAGCGCAAGGCGCACCCGGGCTCGATCCTCGCGATCACCTTCACCAACAAGGCCGCGGCCGAGATGAAGGAACGGGTCGAGGACCTGGTGGGCAAGCGCGCGCGGATCATGTGGGTCAGCACTTTCCACTCCGCCTGCGTGCGGATCCTGCGTAAGGAGTCGGGCCTCCTCGGTTACAAGAGCAACTTCTCGATCTACGACGCGCAGGACCAGAAGCGCCTGATGACCATGGTCATCAAGGATCTCGAGCTCGACCCTCGTCGTTTCCAGCCGGGACCCGTGCTCCACTGGGTGAGCAACCAGAAGAACGAGCTCCGCGACCCCGAGGACGCCGCCAAGGACGCCAAGAACAGCATCGACGAGACGTACGCCGCTGCCTACACGACCTACCAGCGCCGCTTGCGTGAGGCCAACGCCCTCGACTTCGACGACCTGATCATGTCCACCGTGCACCTGATGCAGGCATTTCCCGAAGTGCGCGAGACCTACCGTCGTCGCTTCCGACACGTCCTCGTCGATGAGTACCAGGACACCAACCACGCGCAGTACGCCCTCATCCACCAGCTCTGTGCCGACAATCCCGAGTTCGTCGACTCGGAGCGGATCGAGCCCGCCGAGCTGATGGTCGTGGGCGACGCCGACCAGTCGATCTATGCCTTCCGCGGCGCCAACATCCGCAACATCCTCGACTTCGAGCAGGACTTCCCCGACGCCTCGTCGATCCTTCTGGAGCAGAACTATCGCTCCACCCAGACCATCCTCACGGCGGCCAACTCGGTCATCACCCACAACAAGGGCCGCAAGGCCAAGCGGTTGTGGTCCGACGCCGGCGACGGGGAGAAGATCGTCGGCTATGTCGCAGACGACGAGCGCGACGAGGCTCGCTTCGTCTCGGAGGAGATCGACCGACTCACCGACGAGGGCTTGCGCGCCGGTGACGTGGCGATCTTCTACCGCACCAATGCCCAGTCCCGGGTCTTCGAAGAAGTGTTCATCCGCACCGGGATGCCGTACAAGGTCGTCGGAGGGGTGCGCTTCTACGAGCGGCGCGAGGTCCGGGACGCGCTCGCCTACCTGAGGATGCTCGTCAACCCTGACGACCAGGTCAGCCTGCGTCGGATCCTCAACGTGCCCAAGCGTGGGATCGGAGATCGCGCGGTCGAGTGCGTCACCGCGCTCGCCAATCGCGAGCGGATCACCTTCTTCGATGCCCTACGCCGGGCGGAGGAAGCGCCCGGCATCGCGACCCGCAGCCTCACCAACATCCGGGGCTTCGTGGCTCTGGTCGAAGAGCTGCAGTCGATGGTCGATGCCGGCGAGCGCGCCGACGTCGTGCTGGACACCGTGCTGGCTCGCTCGGGCTACCTCGAAGAGCTCGAGGCCTCCGACGATCCCCAGGACGCCACTCGGGTCGACAACCTCGGCGAGCTCGTCGCCGTGGCGCGCGAGTTCTCCGAGGACCCGGTGGCCGGTCCCAGTGCCGACCCGGCGGACGTCGATGCCGGCCTGGTGACCCCGGGCCTGGCGGATTTCCTCGAGCGAGTGGCGCTGGTCGCGGACGCCGACCAGATCCCCGACGAGCCCGACCCTGACGCTCCCGAAGACCTCGGTGTGGTCACCTTGATGACCTTGCACACCGCCAAGGGCCTGGAGTTCCCCACCGTGTTCCTGACCGGCCTCGAGGACGGCGTCTTCCCGCACTCCCGCAGCCTCGGGGACCAGCCTGAGCTGGAGGAGGAGCGGCGTCTGGCCTATGTCGGGATCACCCGCGCCCGGGAGCGTCTCTACATCTCTCGCGCCGTCGTGCGCTCGGCCTGGGGCGCGCCGGCACACAACCCCGCAAGCCGCTTCCTCGACGAGCTGCCGATCGACCTCGTCGACTGGAAACGTACCGAGGCCGCCCAGACCAGCTGGTCGCGACCGGACCTGGCGTCGGGCTCACCTGCCTACACCGGCTTCGGACAACCCACCTCGGCAGGACGGCGCAACTTCTCCTCGGCGGCCGCGCGCGCGGACGCTGCGGCAAAGGCCAAACCGGCGCGTGCGGTCCCCAACCTTGATCCAGGGGACCGAGTAGTGCACGACAGCTTCGGTCTCGGCACTGTCGTGTCGATCGAGGGGCAGGGCGACAAGGCCTCGGCCTCGATCGACTTCGGCTCCGAGGGTGTCAAGCGCCTGCTCCTGCGTTACGCGCCGGTCGAGAAGCTCTGAGACCGGTCTCGCCGGAACGCTCCGACCCGGCGATCAGAGGTTCGACTAGAAGTACAGGCCGTTCTGAGCCATCGCCGCGTACGGGTCGACCGGGTCTCCGCCGCCGGGACGGACCTCGACGTGCAGGTGCGAGCCGGTGACGTTGCCGGTGGCGCCGACGGTGCCGATCAGGTCGCCGGAGGCCACCGTCTGGCCGACCGAGACGGAGTGGCTGGTCTGGTGCGCGTACCAGATCTCGGTCCCGTCCTCGAGGGTGATCACCGTCTTGTTGCCGTAGGAGCCGTCATAGCCAACGAACGTGACCACGCCGCCGGCGATCGCACTGATCGGGTCGCCGGAGTTGCCGTTGAAGTCGAGGCCGGTGTGATAGCTGGCCCACAGCCCGTACTGGCCGTACCGAGCGGTCAGGATCACGGGGGAC
>JBAVCA010000022.1:0-1799 GCA_049586475.1 Nocardioides sp. | reverse complement strand
GATGACGTGGCGGTACCAGACGTAGGCCTCGGGGTTGATCGGTTCGCCGACCGAGCCCAGGATCCGCAGCGACGACAGGTCGCGGCTGTCGGGGATCTCGCGGCCCTGCTTCATGAACGAGCGGATCGCGGTGGGTGCGGTGTAGAAGATCGTGACGCCGTACTCCTCGATGATGTCCCACCACCGGCCGCGCTCAGGGGAGTCGGGCGTGCCCTCGTAGAGCACCTGCGTGGCGCCGTTGGCCAGCGGTCCGTAGACGATGTAGGAGTGGCCGGTGACCCAGCCGATGTCGGCCGTGCACCAGTAGACGTCGGTCTCGGGCTTGAGGTCGAAGACCGCCCAGTGGGTGTACGCCGTCCCGGTGAGGTAGCCGCCCGTGGTGTGCAGGATGCCCTTGGGCTTGCCGGTGGTGCCCGAGGTGTACATGACGTAGAGCGGGTGCTCGGCGTCGAAGAACTCGCAGGCGTGCTCGGTCGAGGCCTGGCCGACCGTGTCGTGCCACCAGACGTCGGTCTCGTCGTTCCAGCCGTTCTCGCCCAGGTCCTGCCCGGTGCGCTGGACGACCAGCACCTTGGAGACGGTGTGGCCGAGGTCGGCCGCCTTCACGACCGCCTCGTCGACCGCGGGCTTGAGCGCCGAGGGGGCGCCGCGGCGGTAGCCGCCGTCGGAGGTGACGACGACCTTGGCCTGGCAGTCCTCGAGTCGGGACGCGAGGGCATCGGAGGAGAAGCCGCCGAAGACGACCGTGTGCGGGGCGCCGAGGCGGGCGCAGGCCAGCATCGCCACTACGGCCTCGGGGATCATCGGCATGTAGATCGCCACCCGGTCACCGGTGGCGACCCCGAGGTCGGTCAGCGCGTTGGCCGCCTGGCAGACCAGGTCCTTGAGGTCGGCGTAGGTGATCGTGCGCTTGTTGGCCGGGTCGTCGTCGACCGGCTCGCCGACGAAGTGGAAGGCCACCTTGTCGCCGTTGCCGGCCTCGACGTGGCGGTCGACGCAGTTGTAGGCGGCGTTGAGCTTGCCGCCGACGAACCACTTCGCGAACGGCGGGTTGTCCCAGTCCAGGACCCGATCCCAGCGGGTGTCCCAGGAGAGGCGCTCGGCCTGCTCGTCCCAGAACCCCTCCCGGTCGGCCGCGGCGCGTTCGTAGGCCTCCTCGGTCAGGTTGGCGTTGGCCGCCAGCTCGGCCGGCGGCTCGAAGCGCCGGTCTTCCTTCAGCAGGTTCGACAGGGTCTCGTCGCTCACGGTGTTCGTCTCCCGGTGGTCTGGTCCTGGGTGGCTCTGCTCACAGTAGGACTGCGCGGCCCATCGTGTCGGCTGCGGGTTGTCCCGAGGTTGCCGCCCGCCCCGACGAGGCGCTCGCCGGGCCGGACGGCATAGGTGCTGCTGTGGTGCTCCGGGTCAGTGGCTGATCGCCTTCTCCGACCCGGCGCCGGTCAGGGCGCGCACCTCGAGCTCGGTGTAACGGTCCTCGGCTGCCGGCTCCCGACCCGAGAGGGTGCCGATGACCCCGAACAGGAAGCCCAGCGGGATCGAGACGATGCCGGGGTTGCTCAGCGGGAACCAGGCGAAGTCGGCTCCAGTGATCAACGAGGTCTCCGAGCCGGACATCACCGGCGAGAAGACCACCAGGCCGACCGCGGAGGCAAGCCCGCCGTAGATGCTGAACAGTGCGCCGCGGGTGTTGAACCGACGCCAGAAGATGTTCAGCACGATGGTGGGCAGGTTGGCCGACGCCGCGACCGCGAAGGCCAGGGCCACGAGGAACGCGATGTTGAGGCTCTGGGCCGGGATGGCGA
>JBAVCA010000021.1:0-2458 GCA_049586475.1 Nocardioides sp. | reverse complement strand
GTCCAGCGCCTTCGCTCGCGCCAGCACCTCGTCGAGCGCACGAGCGGTGTCGGGCAGCGCGTCGTGCATGAAGGTGAGGGTCGGCGCCGTGCGGGTGCCGAGCTGCTTGGCGACCTCGGAGCGCAGGATCCCCTTGGCGGACTCGAGCGCGACGGCGGTGCCTTCACGCTCTTCCTCGCCGCCGAGCACCGTGTAGAAGATCGTCGCTTGCTGACCGTCGCCGGTGAGCCGGACGTCGGTGATCGTGGCGAACCCGAGTCGCGGGTCCTTGATGCGACGCTCGAGCATCTCGGCCACGACGACCTGGATGCGATCAGCGAGCTTGCGGACTCGGGGGTTGGCCATGGTCTACGCGCTTTCTGGGGTGATGGTGCCGCGCGGGGTGTCACGACATCGCCGAGGCGATGAAATCTCCCGCTTCTGTCACGGAACTTCGTGCCGGGAGCGGGAGATCCACCGCCGAAGCGGCGAATCTCCCACACCCGGACAAGCGATCAGGCTCGCGGGATCTCGCGCATCTCGAAGGCCTCCACGACATCGCCTTCCTTGATGTCGGTGAAGTTCTTGAGCACCAGACCACACTCGAAGCCCTCGCGGACCTCGGAGGCGTCGTCCCGCTCCCGCTTGAGCGAGGCGAGGTCGAGGTTGTCGGCCACCACCTTGCCGTCGCGGACGATACGCACCTTGGCGTTGCGCCGGATGCTCCCGCTGGTGACCATGCAGCCGGCGATCTTGCCGATCTTCGAGCTGGAGAAGATCGCACGGATCTCCGCCTGGCCCAAGGACGACTCCTCGTACTCCGGCTTGAGCATGCCCTTGAGGGCTGCCTCGATCTCGTCGATGGCCTGGTAGATGACGGTGTAGTACCGGATCTCCACGCCTTCCTTGTCAGCCATCTCGCCGGCCCGGCCCTGGGGCCGGACGTTGAAGCCGATGATGATGGCGTCGGAGGCAGCAGCCAGATCGACGTTGGTCTCGGTGATCGCGCCGACACCGCGGTCGATGACGCGGATGCCCACGTCGTCGCCCACCGTGATCTGCGACAGCGCGTCTTCGAGCGCCTCCACCGAGCCGGACACGTCGCCCTTCAGGATCAGGTTCAGCTCCTGGGTGCCGCCCTTCTCCATCGAGGCCATGAAGTCCTCGAGGGTCCGACGCACCCGACGCTTGGCCTGCATGGCCGCACGCTCGCGTGCCTCACGCTTCTCGGCGATCTGGCGAGCCATCCGGTCGTCGTCGACGACGAGGAAGTTCTGACCCGCACCGGGCACCGTGCTCAGACCCAGGACCATTGCCGGACGCGACGGGTCCGCCTCGAGGATCTCCGCACCGTGCTCGTCGAGCATGGCGCGCACCCGGCCGTAGGCCGGGCCCGCGACGATGGAGTCACCGACGCGCAGCGTGCCGCGCTGGACCAGGATCGTGGCCACCGGGCCACGACCACGGTCGAGGTGGGCCTCGACCACGAGTCCCTGGGCGTCCTGCGTCGGGTTGGCTCGCAGGTCGAGCGAGGCGTCCGCGGTGAGGACGATCGCCTCGAGCAGCTTGTCGAGGTTGAGCTCGGCCTTGGCCGAGACCTCGACGAACATCGAGTCGCCGCCGTACTCCTCGGGAACCAGGCCGTACTCGGTGAGCTGGCCCTTGACCTTGGTCGGGTCCGCGTCGGGCTTGTCCATCTTGTTGATCGCCACGACGATCGGGACGCCGGCAGCCTTGGCGTGGTTGAGCGCCTCGACGGTCTGCGGCATGACGCCGTCGTCCGCCGCGACCACCAGCACCGCGATGTCGGTGGCCTGGGCACCACGAGCACGCATGGCCGTGAAGGCCTCGTGACCCGGGGTGTCGATGAAGGTGATGCGACGCTCGTCACCATCGACCTCGGTGGCCACCTGGTAGGCACCGATGTGCTGGGTGATGCCGCCGGCTTCCTTGTCGACGACGTTGGCATTGCGCAGCGCGTCGAGGAGCTTGGTCTTTCCGTGGTCGACGTGGCCCATCACGGTCACGACCGGCGGTCGGATGACCAGGTCGGAGTCGTCGCCCTCGTCGGCGCCGAACTCGAGGTCGAAGCCCTCGAGCAGCTCGCGGTCCTCGTCCTCCACCGAGATGACCTCGACGATGTAGTTGAGCTCTTCGCCGAGCAGGTGCAGGGTGGCGTCGTTGACCGACTCGGTCGCCGTGACCATCTCACCGAGGTGGAACAGCATCTGCACCAACGATGCCGGCTCGACGCCGATCTTGTCGGCGAAGTCGGTCAGCGAGGCGCCACGAGCGAGACGGACCGTCTCCCCGTTGCCCTTGCGGACGCGCATGCCGCCGATCGTCGGGGCCTCCATGGCCTCGAATTCCTGACGACGTGCCCGCTTGGACTTGCGACCACGACGCGAGGGACCGCCGGCGCGCCCGAAGGCACCCTGGGTCTGGCCGCGCTGGCCGGGTCGGCTGGGACGGGCACCAC
>JBAVCA010000020.1:0-15612 GCA_049586475.1 Nocardioides sp. | reverse complement strand
GCGTACTTGTGCTTGATCCGCTCACCGGCCGAGACGGTGCGCTACGCGGCCGACTCGTGTGCGTGGATCGGCACCTCGGCGCCGTAGGTCGCGCGGAACGCGCCGTTGCCGAAGGTGTGGTCGAAGTGCTCGTGGGTGTTGACGATCTCCACCACGTCGCCGATGCCGAGAGCACGCACGTCCGCGATGACCTCGCGCGCTGCCACCTCGGAGGAGTGGGTGTCGACGACCAGCAGTCCGCGCTCACCCTGCACCACGGTGATGTTGACGTCGAGCCACGCGTAGCGCGCGACCCAGACCCGGTCGGCGATCTCGGTGAACGGCATGGGGCCAGCCTAGGCGCGCCCTCGGGACTGCTCGCCCGTGCCGTCCGGCACCGGTGCCGGGGCACGGGCTAGACTTGGCACTCGCCCCGGCTGAGTGCCAGGGCCCGCAGTCGTGTCGAGACGAGGAAGGGGACGGTATGCCGGGAGAACGACGGCTGGCTGTCCTGCGCGCAATCGTGGAGGACTACGTCGCCACCGAGGAGCCCGTGGGCTCCAAGGCTCTGGTGGAGCGCCACGGGCTCAATGTGTCGCCGGCGACCGTCCGCAACGACATGGCGGCCCTGGAGGACGAGGGCTACCTCGCTCAGCCGCACACCAGCGCCGGTCGGGTGCCGACCGACAAGGGCTACCGGCTCTTCGTTGATCGCCTGACCACCGTCAAGCCGATGAGTGTGGCCGAGAAGCGGGCGATCTCCACGTTCCTCGATGGTGCCGTGGATCTCGACGACGTCGTGTCCCGGTCGGTGCGTCTGCTCTCCCAGCTGACCCGACAGGTGGCAGTGGTCCAGTACCCGACCTTGTCCCGCTCGACGGTGCGTCACATCGAGCTGGTCGCGCTGGCTCCTGAACGCCTGCTGGTGGTGCTCATCCTCAGCACCGGCCGAGTGGAGCAGCGCGTCCTCGAGCTCGACGCCGCGCTCGACGAGGTGGCCCTGGCCGACCTGAGAGCGGCCGTGAACCGGGCCGCGACCGGAGAGATCATCGCTGAGGCGATCCGCTGCCTGGGCGCTTTGACCGACACTTCCCGCGGGCCGGCGACTGCGGTGGCCGACCTGCTGATCGACGCGATGAGCGACCATCGCTCGCACGAGCGACTGGTCGTGGGTGGTGCCGCGAACCTCGCTCGGTACGGTGACAGCTTCGACTCGGCGGTGCGACCGCTCCTGGAGGCGCTCGAGGAACACGTCGTGCTGCTGCGGCTGCTGGGCGAAGCATCGCCGTCCGGGACGGTCACGGTCCGCATCGGTGCCGAGGGGCCTTTCGAGGAGCTGTCCTCGACCAGCGTCGTCACCACGGGGTACGGCGCCCAGGACGACGTGCTCGCGACGCTGGGCATCGTGGGGCCCACCCGGATGGACTACCCCGGCACGATGGCTGCGGTGCGTGCCGTGGCCCGCTATCTCTCCCGCATCCTCGACGAGGGCTGAGCCACCCGCTCCTGCCCCGCACCGGGACGCTCTCCACCCACTCAGACATTTCCGAGAACCGAAGGAACCTCCGTTGAGCCAGGACCTGTACGACCTCCTCGGTGTCGCCCGCGACGCGGACGCCGACACCATCAAGAAGGCCTACCGGAAGCTGGCCCGCCAGCTGCACCCCGACGTCAACCCCGACCCCACGACCCAAGAGAAGTTCAAGGAGGTCTCGGCGGCCTACGAAGTGCTCTCCGACCCGCAGAAGCGTCAGGCCTACGACCGCGGCGGCGACCCCTTCGGGGGTGGCTTCGGTGGCGGCGGTCAGGGTGCTGGCTTCTCCTTCACCGACATCATGGACGCCTTCTTCGGGGGCCAGGGCGGGCAGGGCGCTCCCGGCCGCGGAACGCGCTCACGCGTCCGGCGCGGCCAGGACGCCCTCATCCGGATCGAGGTCGACCTGGCGGAGGCCGCCTTCGGTGTGTCCCGCGAGCTGAAGGTCGACACCGCGGTGGTGTGCACCACGTGCCACGGTGATGGCGCCGCCCCCGGCAGCAAGCCGGTCCCGTGCGAGACGTGCCACGGGGTGGGCGAGGTCGCCCATGTGCAGCGCTCCTTCCTCGGCGAGGTGCGCACTCTGCGACCGTGCGCGGCCTGCCGCGGTTTCGGATCGATCATCCCCGAGCCGTGCCGCGAGTGCTCCGGTGACGGCCGCGTGCGGTCGAGACGCACCCTGACGGTCAAGATCCCCGCCGGTGTGGACACGGGCACTCGGGTCCAGCTCAGCGAGCAGGGCGAGGTCGGCCCCGGTGGCGGCCCGGCCGGTGACCTCTACGTGGAGATACAGGTCGCCGAGCACGAGGTCTTCACCCGGCACGGCAACGACCTGCACTGCGTGGTGTCGGTGCCGATGACGGCGGCAGCGCTCGGTACCACGCTCAGCATGCCGACGCTGGAGGCGGACGTCGAGAACGGCGCCGGCTCCGGGGTGGAGACGGAGTTCGACCTCGACATCGCCCCGGGCACCCAGTCGGGTACCGAGCAGGTCCTGCGTGGCCGTGGTGTCCCAGGCCTCAGGGGCGGTCGAGGTGACCTGATCGTCTCGATCGCCGTCGAGACGCCGGGGAAGCTGGACGCCCGCCAGGAGGAGCTGCTGCGCGAGCTCGCCGCGATCCGGAACGAGGAGACCCCCGAGGGTCACGTCCGCGGCGCCCAGCAGAAGTCGGTCTTCGGCCGACTCTTCGGTCACTGATCGCACGCCGGTGTCGCTGCCCTTCCACCTCGTCCCGGACCTGGCCGGCGCTCGGGTCGACCAGGTCGTCACGGTCGAGGGCGACGAGGCGCACCACGCGGTGGCCGTCCGCCGACTTCGCGTGGGCGAGCAGGTCGCCCTGACCGACGGTGCGGGCACGCTCGTGGTCGGGGCGGTCGCCACCACTGGCAAACGAGTCTTCACCGTGCACGTCGAATCGGTCCACAGGAGCGAGCGGCCGGATCCTGACCTGGTGGTGATCCAGGCGCTACCCAAGGGCGATCGCGGCGAGCTGGCCGTCGAGGTGCTGACCGAGATCGGCGTAGGGCGGATCGTCCCATGGGCAGCTTCTCGCTCGGTCGCGGTCTGGAAGGGCGAACGGGCAGAGAAGTCGTTGACGAAGTGGCGCTCAACGGCGCGCGAAGCGGCCAAGCAGGCGCGTCGCGAGTGGCACCCTGAGGTCGACCCGATGGCCTCCACCGCTGAGGCCGTCGCGCTGGTGGCCCAGGCCGACCTTGCCGTAGTGCTTCACGAGGCGTCCGTGGCACCGTTGTCAGCCATGCGAGTGCCCGATGCCGGGACGATCGTGCTGGTGGTGGGACCGGAGGGCGGCCTCAGCGGCGAGGAGGTCGCCGCGTTCGGCGCCGTCGGAGCGCGCAGCGTGCGACTCGGCAGCGAGGTGCTCCGTACCTCGACCGCGGGGGTCGCCGCAGCAGCTGCGCTGCTGGCCCGCACCTCGCGCTGGTGCTGAGAGCTAGGCGGTCACCCAGACCAGCTTGATCTGGTTGAGCAGGTCGTAGGAGCCGCCGAGCACTCCGGAGACAGTTCCCTCTCGGGTTGCCTCGCCAGGAGCCGTCTCGAGGGGGGCGTCGGTCAGTCGCACGTCGACGCAGCCGAAGTCGTCCACGACCACGCCGGTCACGTCCTCGTCAGTCGTGGTCACGAGCAACCAGCGACGTCCCAGCTTGGCCGGGCACTTGGCGTCGGGCTCGACCGGGGCCAGCTTGGTGAGCTCGTCAGTGAGCGCCTCCAGGTTGCGACTCTTGACTGGCACCGGTTCGCCGGCGAGCGTGAAGGTGTAGGACGCGGACTGGTCGTCACCGCTGACGTCGTCGGTGACGTTGTACATGCACACGGTCGCGGAGTCGGGGGCCGGCAACGAGGGCGCGGCAGTCGCCGGCTCCTGGGTGCCCAGGCCATCGCTCGGGCTCTCTGCCGACGGCAGGACCGAGGGACACGGTCCCTCCTCAGTACCCGGCACCCCGACGCCATCAGCGTTGCTGCTGTTCTGCGGGTCGCCTGAACCGGCATCGTCGCTGCTGCACGCCGGTAGGAAGGCAACCGACAGCAGGAACGAGCTGGTCACGCCGACCGCTCTGAGACGGGCGCGAGAAGTGCGGATCAAGGGCGTGGACTCCTGGTCAGGTTGAGCGTGGTCGACGCACCGATAGTGCCACATGGGTGGGCTTCGATCCTCAGCCGACCGCGATCGTCTTGGTGTCCTCGTACGGACCCGGTCCCTCACCCGCGGACGGGTCGGAGGTGAGCGCAGCAAAGGTGTAGGACCCAGCCGCCAGCGACGAGATGTCAATGTCGGTCTCCCAGGGGTAGAGCCTGTCCATGAACCCCTCGGCCGTGGCGAAGCCGTCGAGCACGACGGCACCGTCGGCGTCCCGGATCTCCCACAGGACGGTGGCCTCGAACGAGCTCGCCACGCCGGAGGCTGCGAGGGTACCGCTGACCTCGGCGCCGGAAGCGGGGCCGGTGACGTTGACGAGCGCGAGCACCTTCAACGGGTCACGGGCCGCGACGCCGGTGTCGGTCGGCTGGCCGAGCAGGGCGACCGGTTGGTCACCCATGACCACCCGGACGGGCTCGCGGGTCTGGGCGATGCCTTGGAGGGTGTAGACCAGCGACTGGACTGCGATCCTCGAGAGCTTGGGGCTGCTCGACTTGTCGGCGGTGGGGGAGTCGGACCCCAGGCTCACCACGATCGCACCGTCGACCGTCTCGATGCCGGTGATGTCGAGGCTCGGCAGCAGCGTGTAGTAGTCGGGATCGAGCACGTCGCCCCCGAGAAGCAAGGCGGCCCCCTCCATCAGCGGGTTGTCGGCCTCGACCTGGCGGAACTCCCGGTAGAGACGAGGCCCGGTGGGTGAGTCGCCGACGAAGTAGATGGGCGCAGCCACAGTCTCGGACCTGCTTCCCGCAGGTTCTGTCGGCTCGGTCCGCTCGGGCTCGGCCGGAGTCGTCTTGGGCGCCACGTCGGCGGTGGCCGAGGGCGTCTGCTGCGGGTCCGAGGCGACCGGCGTCACGTCGTCGCTGCCGCACCCTGCCAGGAGGCCAAGACCCACGGTCAGGACCAGCGTCGGGGTGAGGAGCGGAGTCAGAAATAGGGTGCGCAGTCGGTGGAGCGTCATGGCAACCATCCTGTCGGTGGGGGTGCGCAATTCGATGGTCATTCGATGACGACCGTGCGCGTGTCGTAGTCGGTGCCACGGCCCTCCGTGCCCCCGGTCGGGTCGTCGGTGCTGCACTCGAACACGTAGGTGCCCGCCGGCACGTCACGCAGGTCGATGGTTGCCTCCCACCCGAAGAGGCGCGGGCCCATCCAGCCGGACATCGTGGCCAGGAAGGGGCCGACGGTGAAGCCGTCATCGCCTTGCAGGGAGCAGGCGCCACTCGCCTCGAAGCTGTTGCCCCTCCCGCGCGCGCTGAAGGCCTCGACGTCGCGCCGGTACGTCGCGCCCTCGATCGGTCGGTCGATGCTCATGTGGCTGAGGACCTCGAGGGCGGGCGCTGCCTCGACCAGGTCCGCGGGCACGCCGTACACCGTCTCAGCGGCGCTGCCGTCGGGCCACTCGAAGCGAACCCCGGCACGGGTGTCGAACGCTGCCTGCACCGAGTAGACGACCTGCTGGAGGGCGAGCAGCGCCTCCTGCAGGCTCATCTCCGCCGGACGCTCGGCCAGGGTCTCGTCGCGCAGGGCGACCGTCACGACGTCGCCGGATCCCGAGTCGCCGGCGATCGCGCCGAGCGAGCCGGACGGCCACAGGGTTCGGTAGTCAGGATCCGACGGCGATCGGGTCAGGGCCTCGACGAGGCTCGGACTGACGACGCGGGCTCGGTAGAGCGTGTCGGCCGGCGCCGCGGGGCCGTCGGGGCCGGGCCCGAGGTAGAAGACCGAGTAGGTCGAACTGGTCGTCGACGGCTCGGGGCTGGGCGACACCGCGGGGTCGGGCGCACGCTGCGGTGACGACGTGCCCGTCAGCAGGGCGACGGTGACCACCGACGCGAGGGCCAGGCCTGCCCCACCCGCAGCCAACCAGGCACGGCGCCGACGGACGTGGCTGCGCGTCTCGTGCCGGATCCGATGGAGGCGGTCGGTCGGTTCGACGTTCTCCACCGCGCTCTCCAGCGCTGTCCGCAGGTCCTGATCGTCCATCAGTCGCATCCGTTCTCATCGGCAAGGAGCCTGCGGAGCGCGGTGCTGCCGCGCGAGGCGTGGGTCTTGACTGCGCCGCGGCTGATGCCGAGCGCCTCAGCGATCTCGTTCTCGGAGAGATCGAGGTAGTAGCGCAGGGCGATGACCTCCCGCTGGCGCGCGGGCAGGGAGCGCAGCGCACCGAGGACCACGACGCGGCGTGCTCGGTCGTCCGAGGTCGCATCGGCCCCGGGAAGAGGCTCGGTCGGGCGCTGCGCGCGCGCGTGTCGCTCGACGACCCCGCGGTGCCGCAGAGCCGAGCGCGACCCGTTGACGACACTCTGGCGCAGGTAGGCCAGAGCCTTGTCCGCCTCACGCAGCCGGCGCCAGCGGCCGTGCATCGCCACGAACGCGTCCTGCACGATCTCCTCGGCGAGCTCCTGATCGTGGACCAGCAACACCGACAGTCGAACCAATCGACGCCAGTGGGCGGCATACAGCTCGTCGACCGCGGCGTCGGCATCACCGGGTGCCCAGACGCCGGTCGGCTCCTGGGTCACGACGTCGGGCACGTTGCGGGCATCGGTCCTCACGGTAGTTGGACGCGCGGGGAGGCGGTTCGGTTGACACGCCCGAGCACGCAGGCCGGGCACCGCGCTCGGACACGACTAGGTTGGCGGACATGGACGACTGCCTCTTCTGCAAGATCGTCGCGGGCGACGTCCCCGGCGAGATCGTGCACACCACCGAACGCACCGTTGCCTTCCGCGACCTCAACGCTCAAGCGCCGCTGCACGTGCTCGTCGTGCCTCGTGAGCACTACGCGAACGCGGCCGAGCTCGCTGCCGGTGATCCGGAAGCGTCAGCAGAGCTGGTGCGCAGCGCGCACGCGGTGGCGACGGCGGCTGGCTACGACGACTATCGGTTGGTCTACAACACCGGCGCCGCCGCCGGTCAGACGGTCTTCCACACCCACCTGCACGTCATCGCCGGGCGAGGTCTCGCCTGGCCGCCGGGCTAGCAGTCACTACGCCCGCCTGGGCTACACGAACACGTAGCCCAAGCGCATCAACGCGAAGAGCACCGGGAGCCCGAAGACGATCAGGAGCACCCACGCCGTGATCCGGTGCAGAGGCTTGGCCCCGTCGAGGTTGCCGGCAAAGTCGAGCAAGGCGCCCTCGGGAACGTGGTGGGTCAACCCCATCTGCCTGGCGTACTCGGGCAGGTGCTCGCCGGGGAACCAGTCGGGGGGCGCGTCATCATCGGGGGCGTGGTCCTCGTCGAACTCGTCAGCCTGGCCCTGAGCCCTCATGCGCTCAACGGTACGTGCATATCGGCTGGGACGTCCGCGAACGCTCCCGTAGAGTGGTGTCTCCGCTTCCAGCCTCTAGTCCCAGCCCTCAGTCCACCGAAAGGCCGCCCGATCGGGCACCCATGACCGACACGAACTCCGGAGACCTCCAGACACGCCACACCGTCCTGGTCCCCAACAGCATCAACATGGTCAGCCTGCTCGGGCCCGGGGACGAGTTCCTCGGCATCATGGAGGGAGCGTTCGCCCTCGAGCTCCACGTGCGGGGCAACCGGATCACGTTGCGCGGGGAGCCGGGCGAGGTCGCCCTCGCCGAGCGACTCCTCGACGAGCTCGTCGCGATCATCCGCACCGGGCAGGGGATGACCAACGAGACGGTCGAGCGCGTGATCGACATGCTCCGCCAGGAGACGACCGAGAAACCTGCCGACGTGCTCTCGCTCAACATCCTGAGCAACCGCGGACGTTCGATCCGTCCCAAGACGATCAACCAGAAGCACTATGTCGATGCGATCGACAAGCACACGATCACCTTCGGCATCGGACCCGCCGGCACCGGCAAGACCTACCTGGCCATGGCCAAGGCCGTCCAGGCGCTGCAGGCCAAGAACGTCAACCGCATCATCCTCACCCGGCCGGCGGTCGAGGCCGGCGAGAGCCTCGGGTACCTGCCCGGAACGCTCAGCGAGAAGATCGACCCGTACCTGCGGCCGTTGTACGACGCCCTGCACGACATGATCGATCCAGAGTCGATCCCCAAGCTGATCGCGGCAGGCACGATCGAGGTGGCCCCCCTGGCCTACATGCGCGGGCGCTCCCTGAACGACTCGTTCATCATTCTCGACGAGGCCCAGAACACCACGCCGGAGCAGATGAAGATGTTCCTCACCCGCCTCGGGTTCGGGTCCAAGATCGTCGTCACCGGTGACGTCACGCAGGTCGACCTGCCCACCGGGGCCAAGTCCGGGCTGCGGATCATCGAGGGGATCCTCGACGAGGTCGACGATATCTCCTTCAACCGACTCACCAGCAGCGACGTCGTACGACACCGGCTCGTCGGCAAGATCGTCGAGGCCTACGACGAGTTCGACGCTCGCGCCCAGCACGCAGAGTCGCGGACCGGCCCGACGCGAAGTGCGGAGCCCCGATGAGCATCGAGATCATCGACGAGTCCGGGCACGGCCTGGACGTCAAGCACCTCGCGGCACTGAGCCGTTTCGTCATGGACGAGATGCGGGTGCACGGGTTGGCAGAGCTCTGCATCAAGGCGGTCGACGAGGCCACCATCGCCCAGCTCAACGAGCAGTGGATGGAGAAGGAGGGCCCCACCGACGTGCTGGCCTTCCCGATGGACGAGCTGCGCCCGGGACTGATCAACGAAGAGCCCGAGGAAGGTGTCCTCGGCGACCTGGTGCTGTGTCCAGCCATCGCGGCCGCGCAAGGAGCGAGCGCCGGTCACGGCACGCTCGCTGAGATCGAGCTGCTGACCACGCACGGGATCCTGCACCTCCTGGGCTACGACCATGCCGAGCCCGAAGAGCATCGAGAGATGTTCGCCCTCCAGGACCTGCTGCTGGACCGGTGGCGGACCCGATGACCTCGAGCCAGCTCCTGCTCTTCCTGCTCGCTGCCCTGCTCGTCGTCGTCGCCGGAGTCCTGACCGCTGCAGACGCGGCACTCGCCTCGTTCTCCCGCGCCCGCGCCGGGGAGCTGGTAGCCGAAGGACGCACCGGTGCCAAGCGGCTGCTCGCGCTGCTCGACGACTCGCCTCGACACCTCAACACCGCGCTGCTGCTCGAGCTGCTGGCCGAGATCTCGGCCATCGTCATCGTCACCCTGCAGGTCTCCGCACTCGTCGATGGTCGCGGTTGGGTCTCGGCGCTCACCACGATCGGCGTGATGCTGGTCGTCTCGTTCGTGGTGATCGGCGTCGCCCCGCGCACCCTCGGCCGCCAGCACGCTGAGACGTTTGCGCTGACAGCCGCGGGGCCGCTCACGCTCTTCACCCGGGTGCTCGGCCCTCTTCCTCGGGTTCTGATCCTTGCGGGCAACGCGATCACTCCCGGTCGAGGATTCCGCGAGGGCCCGTTCTCCTCGGAGAGCGAGCTGCGGGAGATGGTCGACATCGCAGAGGCGTCGGCGCTCATCGAGTCCGGCGAGCGCAAGATGATCCACTCAGTCTTCGAGCTCGGGGACACCACGGTGCGCGAGGTGATGGTGCCGCGCAACGACGTGGTCTACATCGAGCACTACAAGAACCTGCGTCAGACGATGTCGCTGTTCTTGCGCAGCGGCTACTCCCGGATTCCCGTCATCGGCGAGAACCTCGACGAGATCCGCGGGATCGCCTACCTCAAAGACATCGTGCGTCGTGACTTCGAGGCGCCAGACGTCGAGCTCACCCAGCGCGTCGACGAGGTGATGCGGCCCGTCTCATGGGTTCCGGAGTCCAAGCCGGTCGACGCTCAGCTCTCCGAGATGCAGGGCAACCGCCAGCACATCGCCGTGGTCGTCGACGAGTACGGCGGCACCGCTGGGCTGATCACGATCGAGGACCTCCTCGAGGAGATCGTCGGCGAGATCACCGACGAGTACGACGATGACGAGGTCGAGGTCGAGTACCTCGACGACGGCGCGGTCCGGGTCTCCTCGCGCTACCCCATCGACGATCTCGACGAGCTCTTCGGCTTCGACGTCGAGGAGGAGGACGTGGACTCCGTCGGCGGGATGATGGCCAAGCGCCTGGGTCGAGTGCCGATCGCGGGCTCACACCTCGAGGCCCATGGGTTGCGCTTCGACGCCGAGGACACTGCCGGACGGCGCAACAAGATCAGCACCGTGCTGATCCGCCCCGCCGTCCCGGCTGGATCGCTCGGCTCTTCGGCGCCGGACACCGGTGAGCCGGCCGAGGGTGCGCAGAGCCCCGACCTCGACGACTGAGTCACAGGGCTCCGGCGCCGACGATTAGGGTTGTCGGCATGGAGCTGAGCACCGAGGACGCCAAGCTGGTCACGCTCGCCCGGGCCACCCGGGCCCGGGTCGGCGCCGCCGAGGGAGCGGCAGTGCGCGATGCCGACGGGCGCACGTACGCCGCTGCCACCGTCGACCTGCCGTCGTTGCAGCTCTCCGCGCTGCAGGTGTGCGTCGCGATGGCGGTAGCCTCCGGGTCGAAGGGCGTCGCGGCCGCGGCGCTGCTCGGCGTGGACGCGGAGCTCCGTGAGGCCGACAGAGCTGCCCTGGCCGACTTCGCGGGCGCCGACGTACCGGTGCACCTCGGTGATCCGCGCGGCACCATAGGTGCCACTACTCGAACCTGACGACGGGCTCCGCAACGAGTACGTTGTTGAGCGTGGTAGCCGAGGTGCTGGTGTCCGGCAATTCCCGGGAGAAGCACGCCCGGGCGGTCGCCCGCCTCGCTGAGTCGTACGCCGCAATCCCGGGCGACGCGCCGGTCCGCCTGGCCAAGACCACCACGAACCTCTTCCGGGTGCGCACCGCCACGACCGCGCCGGGGCTCGACGTGTCGGGCCTGACCGGGGTGCTCGGAGTCGATCCGGTGGGTCGCACCGCCGAGGTGCAAGGCATGTGCACCTACGAGGACCTTGTCGACGCCACCCTTCCGCACGGGCTGATCCCGCTGGTCGTGCCGCAGCTGCGCACCATCACGCTCGGCGGCGCCGTCACGGGGCTAGGGATCGAGTCGACCAGCTTTCGCAGCGGTCTGCCGCACGAGTCGGTGCTGGAGATGGACGTCTTCACCGGCGTCGGCGACGTGGTCACGACCTACCCGGGTGACGACCTCTTCGACGCCTTTCCCAACTCCTACGGGTCGCTGGGGTATGCCACCCGGCTCAAGATCACCCTCGAGGAGATCCAGCCGTACGTGGCGCTGCGACACGTACGCGTCGAGGATCACCTGCTCGCGGACGTCATCACGGGCATCGTCGCCACCGGGGAGCTCGACGGCGAACGGGTCGACGCGCTCGACGGGGTCGCGTTCGCGCCGGGCGAGTGCTACCTGACCCTGGCCAGGTGGACCGACGAGCCCGGGCCGGTGAGCGACTACGCCGGCCAGCAGGTGTTCTTCCGCTCGGTGCAGCACCGACCAACCGACCGGCTCACCATCTACGACTACCTTTGGCGCTGGGACACCGACTGGTTCTGGTGCTCGGGAGCCTTCGGTGCCCAGCACCCGGCCCTGCGGCGCCTGTGGCCACGCCGGCTGCGCCGCTCCGACGTCTACATGCGCTTGCTCGCCCTCGACCGCCGCTACGACATCGCCGACCGGCTCGACCGGCGTGCGGGGCGGCCGATGCGCGAGCGGGTCGTCCAGGACGTCGAGGTGCCGGTCGAACGGCTGGCCGAGTTCCTTGCCTGGTTCGACGCCGAGATCGGCATGCGCCCGGTCTGGATCTGCCCGCTGGTCTCGACCGGCTCCCTCGACGGCGGTGGCTGGACGACGTATCCCCTCGCCCCCGGGGAGGTCTACGTCAACGTCGGGTTCTGGGGCACTGTGCACGTGGGTCCTCAGGCGGTTGAGGCGCCTCGCAACCGTGCGATCGAGGCAAAGGTCCACGAGCTCGGCGGGCACAAGTCGCTGTACTCCGAGGCGTTCTACGACGAGGAGACGTTCTCCAAGCTGTACCACGGTGACGACCTCGCCGCGGTCAAGCAGCGCTACGACCCCGACAACCGGCTCACCAGCCTCTACGAGAAGACCGTGCGAAAGAAGTGAGGTAATCACGTGTCCACCCCCACCCCCACCCGGACCGCGTCGGCGACCGGCGGTCGCCCCCGGCTCAAGATCGGCGACGTGGTCGGCGACCTGATGCGCGGCGGGATGCCCGTGCGGTTCACGGCCTATGACGGCAGCTCCTCGGGTCCCGAGGATGCCGAGATCCACCTCGAGCTGATCAACCAGCGTGGACTGCAGTACCTCGTCACCGCCCCGGGCGACCTCGGGCTGGCCCGCGCCTATGTCGCCGGTGACCTGGTTGTGCACGGAGCACACCCGGGCAACCCGTATGAGGTGATGCAGAAGCTGAAGGACCACACCAAGTTCCGCGCACCGTCCGCGTCAGAGCTGATCACCATCCTGCGCGGCCTCGGCCTTGCCAACCTCAAGCCGCCGCCGCCTCCCCCGCAGGAGCACCTGCCGCGCTGGCGGCGGGTGATGGAAGGTCTGAGGCACTCCATGATCCGTGACGCCGAGGCGATCGCGCGGCACTACGACGTGTCCAACGACTTCTACCGACACGTCCTCGGACCGTCGATGGCCTACACCTGTGCGGTCTACCCCGCCGAGCAGGCCACCCTCGAGCAGGCGCAGTTCGAGAAGTTCGACCTGGTCGCCCGCAAGCTCGACCTCAGGCCCGGCATGCGGCTGCTCGACGTCGGCTGCGGGTGGGGAAGCATGGTGCGTCACGCCGCACAGGAGTACGGCGTCGACGTCCTCGGTGTGACCCTGAGCCGCGAGCAGGCAGCCTGGGCGCGCGAGGCGATCGAGCGCGACGGTCTCGGCCATCTCGCCGAGGTGCGTCACCTCGACTACCGCGAGGTGCCCGAGGGTGACTTCGACGCCATCAGCTCGATCGGGTTGACCGAGCACATCGGCGTACGCAACTACCCGTCGTACTTCTCCTTCCTGCACGACAAGCTCAAGCCCGAGGGACGGCTGCTCAACCACTGCATCACCCGCAACCACAATCGGCACGAGCCGACCGGGGCCTTCATCGACCGCTATGTCTTTCCTGACGGTGAACTCACCGGCAGCGGCACGATCATCACCGCTGCCGAGGATGCCGGCTTCGAGGTGATGCACTCGGAGAACTTGCGGCTGCACTACGCCCGCACGCTCGCGGACTGGAACGTCAACCTCGTCGACAACTGGGATGCCTGCGTGGAGGAGGTCGGGATCGGCACCGCGCGCGTCTGGGGGCTCTACATGGCGGCGTGCCGGGTCGGTTTCGAGCGCAACGAGGTGCAGCTGGCGCAGGTCCTCGGGGTGAAGGTCGACGACGAGGGCCACGACGGGTTCCCGCTGCGACCCACCTGGTGATGCACCCGATAGCCTCGCTCCGATGAGCACCCGGGCGAGCACCTACAGCGCGCAGGTGCTGCGCCGTGTCCCGATCTCCGAGCACCTGGTCCGCCTGGTGCTCGGCGGCGAGGGGTTGGCGGGCTTTGTCTCCACCGGAGTTCCCGACGAGTGGGTAGGACTGGTCGTCCCCGGGCAGTTCCAGAGCCGGTACTACACGGTGCGCTCCTTCGCTGACGGCGAGCTGAGTCTCGACGTGGTCCGTCACGACGTGGGCCTGGTCACCGAGTGGTCCGGCGCCGACTGCGTCGGTCAGACCTGCACCGTCACCGAGGCCAAGGGCTCCTTCGCGATGCCGGCCGACGCGGCCTGGCTGATGCTCGTCGGCGATCTGACCGCGATGCCCGCGATGGCCCGGATCGTCGAGAGCACCGAGGTGCCGACCCAGGTCTGGGCCGAGGTGCCTGATCATCTTCCTGACTACCTCGGAGCGGTTCGCGGCCCGGTGACCTGGCTCGAGCAACCCGGAGACGGGCAGAGCGCGCTCGGCTCGGTGGTCCCAGAGCTGACCTGGCCGGAGGGTGAGGGCTACTTCTGGATGGCGGGCGAGTCCGCGCAGATGCGAGCGATCCGCAAACACCTGATGCGCGATCGCCGGCTGCCGAGCACGGCGTACGACGTGATGGGCTACTGGCGCGGCGGCGCCGTCCGGCAACCCCGAGCAGTCGATCCGGGGCCGGTCTACCGGGCCGGCAAGGCCGCCGGCAAGAGCAACGACGAGATCTGGGCCGACTACGACGAGGCGAGTGACACATGAGCGAGACACCCCCGACGTCGCCGGGGTCGGCGCACCGCAGTGGTTTCGCCTCCTTCGTGGGGCGGCCCAACGCGGGCAAGTCGACGCTGACGAACGCACTGGTGGGGCAAAAGGTCGTCATCACCTCCTCCAAGCCCCAGACCACCCGAACCGTGGTGCGCGGCATCGTCCATCGCGAGGACGCGCAGCTGATCCTGGTCGACACCCCCGGACTGCATCGCCCGCGCACGCTCCTCGGCGAGCGGCTCAACGACCTGGTCAAGACGACCCTCGCCGAGGTCGACGTCGTCGCGGTCTGCTTTCCGGCCAACGAGAAGATCGGGCCCGGGGACCGCTTCATCGTCAACGAGATGGGCAAGGTCAAGCGCACCATCAAGGTGGCGATCGCGACCAAGACCGACCTGGCGACCCCGGAGCAGCTGGGCGAGCACCTGCTCTCCATCGTCGAGCTCGGCACCGCGACCGGCACGGACTGGGCCGAGATCGTGCCGGTGTCCGCCCAGGAGGGGCACCAGGTGCAGCTCTTGGCGGACCTGCTGGTCGGGCTGTTGCCCGAGGGCCCGCAGCTC
Organism: Nocardioides sp.; assembly: GCA_049586475.1. GTDB lineage: Bacteria > Actinomycetota > Actinomycetes > Propionibacteriales > Nocardioidaceae > Nocardioides. Next base: position 742 of record JBAVCA010000020.1, on the reverse strand, counting down.
TATCCCGACGGTGACCTGAGTGATGCGCCCGAGGAGATCATCGTCGCGGAGCTGATTCGCGAGGCCGCTCTGGAGGGTGCGCGTGAGGAGCTCCCGCACTCGATCGCGGTGGTGGTGCAGGAGATGAACCTGCGCGAGGACCGTCCGGCCGACAAGCCGTTGCTGGACGTCCACGTCAACCTCTACGTCGAGCGGGAGTCGCAGAAGGGGATCATGATCGGCCACAAGGGCGCCCGGCTGCGCGAGATCGGCAGCGCTGCCCGCATCCAGATCGAGGCGCTGCTCGGTACCCCGATCTACCTCGACCTTCAGGTCAAGATCGCCAAGGACTGGCAGCGCGACCCCCGGCAGCTGCGCAAGCTGGGCTTCTGAGCGGTGCTCCTGAGCGGCGCTTCCGGCCGGAGCAACTCCGCTCACTCGAAGGCGGCGTAGGCCGCTGCCAGGTCAGCGCTGCCGTGGCCACGTTCGCTGGCGGAGTCGAACAGGGCCCGCACCGCCGCGAGCAGGTCATCGCGCACGTGGGTACCCCGGGCCGCCTCCAGCATCAGCGCGAGGTCCTTGCGCACGCCGTCTAGGGCGAACGGCGTCGGCAGGGCACCGCTGAGCATCGCGGCTTCCTTGACCTGGGCGTACGGCGATTAGGCGGCTCCGCCGCCGATGGCGTCGAGGAGAAGCTGAGGATCGATTCCGAGCCCGCGCGCCAGCGCGAGGGACTGCGCCGTACCCGCGGTGATCAGGCCGA
>JBAVCA010000019.1:0-16424 GCA_049586475.1 Nocardioides sp. | reverse complement strand
GGCGTGCGCGACGTACGTAACCAGGGGGTCCTGCTCAACGGCGTCAATGCTGACCCGCACGCCCTGCTCGACCTGTGCTTCGCCCTCCTCGACGGCGCGCAGATCATGCCCTACTACTTCTACATGTGCGACATGATCCCGTACTCGGAGCACTGGCGGGTCTCGGTCGGCGACGCGCAGCGCCTTCAGCACCACATCATGGGGTACCTGCCCGGCTTCGCGACGCCACGGATCGTGTGCGACGTGCCCTTCGTCGGCAAGCGCTGGGTGCACCAGCTCGAGTCCTACGACGAGCTGCGGGGCATCTCGCACTGGACGAAGAACTACCGCACCTCGATCGAGATGGACCCGGTGGACTCCAGCGATGCGCTCCAGCGCACCTACGAGTACTACGACCCGATCCACACGCTGCCGCTCGAAGGTCAGGCCTGGTGGGCGAAGCACGCCGACCTCGACACCTCGGCGCTCAAGGCAGCCGAGGTGGCCGAGGCGTCGCGGCGGATGGCGGCGCTCCAGGCCTACTGAAGGTCGTCCCTACCGGCTGTCGGCGCGCGGTTCTCGTAGTACGTCGACAGCACGATGTCGGTACGCGTGGCCACGTTGGCCACCGCGCGGATCCGGGCCAGCAGCTCCTCCAGGTCCGAGGGCTTCGAGACCCGCACCTTGAGCAGGTAGGAGTCCTCACCCGCCACCGACCAGCAGGACTCGATCTCGGCGATCGCTCGGAGCCGGTCGGGTGAGTCATCCGGCTGGGACGGATCGATGGGGCGGATCGAGATGAAGGCTGTGAGCGGCAACCCGATGGCCTCGTAGTTGATCACCGCTCCGTAGCCCAGGATCAGCTGACGCTGCTCGAGGCGCTTGACTCGTTGGTGCACAGCGGAGGTCGACAGTCCGGTGGCCTTGCCCAGGTCGGTGAACGACATCCGTCCGTCGGCTGCGAGGAGCTCGAGGATCCGCCGGTCGGTGGGCTCGAGGTCAGGGAGGGTCACGGCGTCACAGTAGTGGCAGGATGCCCCGCGTGACCCAGCCTGGACGACTGATGCTGCTCGACACCGCCTCGATGTACTTCCGCGCCTTCTACGGCGTGCCCGAGTACGCGGCCCCCGACGGCACCAACGTCAACGCTGTGCGTGGCCTGCTCGGCTACCTCGCGCGACTGGTCGAGGAGTACCGACCGAGTGACCTGGTCTGCTGCTGGGACAACGACTGGCGTCCCCAGTGGCGCGTCGACCTGATCCCCTCCTACAAGGCTCACCGGGTCGTCGAGGAGGTCGCCGCCGCTCCTGACGTGGAGGAGGTGCCCGACCCGCTGGAGGCCCAGCTCCCGATCATCCTCGACGTCCTCGCGGCATTCGGGATCCGCGTCATCGGCGCAGACGGCTACGAGGCCGACGACGTCATCGGCACCTTGGCCACCGGTGCGGGCCAGCCGGTCGACGCGGTCACCGGTGACCGTGACCTCTTCCAGCTGGTCGATGACGCAGCCGAGGTGCGCGTCCTCTACATCGGCAAGGGGGTGGGTCGCCACTAGCGGGTGACCGAGGACTGGATCACCGACAAGTACGGGGTCAGCGCTGCGCAGTACGCCGACTTCGCCGCCCTGCGCGGCGACGCCTCCGACGGCCTGCCCGGGGTCGCGGGCATCGGCGAGAAGACCGCGGCCACCTTGCTGCAGCGCTTCGGGGACCTCGACCACATCATCGCTGCGGCCCAGGACCCCGGCTCCGACATGGGGCCCGGCCCGAGGGGCAAGATCAAGGCCTCGCTGGACTACCTCGCGGTCGCGCCGCAGGTCTGCGAGGTGGCCCGCGACATCGACCTCGACCGCGCAGGTCTGGCTCTCCCTCGCACCCCGCTCGATCCGGACCGAGTGCTCGCTCTCGCTGAGCAGTGGGGGTTGGAGAGCCCGGTGGCGCGGTTGATCGACACGCTCGCCTCGCCGCAACAAGGCTGACAGCGAGAAGGATTTTCCCGACAGGTCTCCCCAGCGGCGATCAGCCGTCGGCCAGTCCCGAGTAGGCCACGACGCCCCGTCGCATCGCCCGGACGGCGTCGCGGGCGGTGTGGCGCAGAGGGGTGTCCCCGGCGGCGTCGGCCACCTGACCGGTGAGGTCGAGCAGCTGCTTCATCCGACGCACGAAGTCGCCGGCCGACATGTCGGAGTCGCCGAGCAGGTCGTCGAGGTCGTCCCCCTCGGCCCATCGGTAGGCCAGCCAGGACATCCCCACGTCCGGCGGCCGCAGGAAGTCGAGGTGGTGCTCCTTCTCCAAGCCGTCCAGGTCGGCCCAGAGCCGCTGGGTCTGGTCGAGCGCCTGCTTGACCCCGCCGCCCGGTACCCGAGGCGCACGGACGTCGTCGGCGCGTCGCGCTTCGTAGACCAGGGCGGACAACGCAGCAGCCAACCCGGACGGGGTCAGGTCGTCCCACAGACCTTGGCGCAGCGCCTCGGCCGCGAGCAGGTCGACATCGCTGTAGACCCGCATCAGTCGCTGTCCGCGTTCGGTCACCTTCTCGCCGTCGAGGTACCCCAGCGCGGTCAGGACGTCACAGACCCGGTCGAACTGACGGGCCACGGTGTTGGTCCGCTGCTCGATCCGGCGGCGCAGCGTCGCGGCGTCGCGGTCCAGCTTGAAGTAGCGCTCGGCCCAGCGGGCATGGTCCTCTCGCTCCGCACAGCCGTGGCACGGGTGCGCGCGCTGCTGCTCGCGCAGCGCGGCGATCTCCGTCTCGGCGTCGCTCGAGAGCCCGCCGGAGCCGGATCCGGTGCCCGGACGCATCGGCGGCGGCATCAGGTCGTGGGTGCGCGTGCGCAGTGCCGAGGCGAGGTCACGCCGCATCTGCGGGTTGCGGGCGTTGAAGCTCTTCGGCACCTTGAGGCGAGCCACCGCTGCGACCGGGGTCGGGAAGTCCATCATCGCCAGTCGTCGGGCCTGTCGCTCGGCCGTCACGACGTAGGGCCGTGGACCCCCCTCGTCCGCGGGTGACCAGCCCGGATCGATCACCACGGCGTAGCCGGAGAACTTGCCTGCCGGGACGACGATGACGTCCCCGGGCTTGAGGGCCCGCAGGGACTCAGCGGCCTCGTCGCGGCGGTCGGTGCGCCGCGCCCGGCTGGACGACTTCTCCACGGCGCTGATCCGACGCCGGATGTCGGCGTACTCCATGAAGTCGCCGAGATGGCAGGTCGCGGACTCGGCGTACCCGGCCAGGGCGTCGTCGCTCTTGGTGAGCTGTCGGGCGAGCCCGACCACGGCCTTGTCCGCCTGGAACTGGGCGAACGACTGCTAGAGCAGCTTGCGCGAGCGCTCCCGGCCGAACTGGTGGACGAGGTTCACCGCCATGTTGTACGACGGGCGGAACGACGAACGCAGCGGGTACGTCCTGGTGGAGGCCAGCCCAGCCAGCTCGCGCGGGTTCATCCCGGGCTGCCAGAGCACGACCCCGTGACCCTCGACGTCCAGTCCTCGACGGCCGGCTCGTCCGGTCAGCTGCGTGTACTCCCCCGGCGTGATGTCGGCGTGCGTCTCGCCGTTCCACTTCGACAGCTTCTCGATGACGACCGTGCGTGCGGGCATGTTGATGCCCAGGGCCAAGGTCTCGGTCGCGAACACCACCTTGCACAGCCCCCGGATGTAGAGCTCTTCGACGACCTGCTTGAAGGCCGGGAGCATCCCGGCATGGTGAGCAGCCAGGCCGCGCGTCAGGCCGTCGAGAAAATCGTGGTAGCCCAGCACGTGCAGGTCGTCCGGGGGCAGGTCGCGGCAGGCCGACTCGACGAAACCGCGGATCTCATCGCGCTCCGCGGCGGTGGTGAGCCGGATCCCGGCCGTCAGGCACTGCGTGACTGCAGCGTCACAGGCGGCCCTGCTGAAGATGAAGACGATGGCGGGGAGCAGTCGTTCCTGGTCAAGTCGGTCGATCACGTCCGCACGGCTGGGGATCCACACCCGGCGACCATTGCCGACCGGCTTGCCCTTGCCGCGCTTGTCCTTGGGTGCACGACGATCCTTGATCCTGCTGGAGGCCCAGTCGTCGCGCGCGATCCTCATCAGCTCGTCGTTGACCGGTGCGCCCTCCTTCACGAAGCCCGCAGCGGCGTCCACGTCCGAGGACGCGAAGAGGTCGAGCAACCGGCGGCCCACCATGACGTGCTGGTAGAGCGGCACGGGACGGCGTTCCTCGACGATCGTCGTCGTCTCTCCGCGCACGGTCGCCAACCACTCGCCGAACTCCTCGGCGTTGGACACGGTCGCCGACAACGAGACCAGGGTGACCGACTCGGGCAGGTGGATGATCACCTCTTCCCAGACCGCGCCGCGGGCTCGGTCAGCCAGGTAGTGGACCTCGTCCATCACCACGAACCCGAGCCCGAGCAGGGTGCGCGACCCGGCGTAGAGCATGTTGCGCAGGACCTCGGTGGTCATCACGACAATGGGGGCCTCCCCGTTGACGGAGTTGTCACCGGTCAGCAGCCCTACCTGGTCTGCGCCGTAGCGCTCGACGAGGTCGGCGTACTTCTGGTTGGACAGTGCCTTGATCGGGGTCGTGTAGAAGGCCTTGCGACCGGTGGCCAACGCGAGATGGATCGCGAACTCGCCGACGATCGTCTTTCCGGAGCCGGTGGGTGCCGCCACCAGCACCCCGCGTCCGTCCTCGATGTCCCGGCAGGCTTGCTTCTGGAAGTCGTCGAGGGCGAAGTCGTAGAGACCCGCGAACTCCGCCACCACCGGGTGGGCCTGACGGCTGCGGGAGGCGGCGTACCGCTCGGCCGGAGTGGGTTCGGGATCAGGGTGAAGATCGCTGCGGCCGGCCATGAACCGAGCCTAGTCGGGCCGCTACTTCCCGGTGGGTGAGGCTCGGCCCAACCGCAGGTGCACCGAGAAGGCGGACTCGGCCGCGCCGAGAGCCTTCGCCAGACGGGCAACTGCCTCGAGGGCGAGGTCTGCGGTGAAGGACGTCCCCGGGACCAGAAGCGTCAGCCGCTCGTCGTAGGACGCCAGGTGCACCTCTCCGTGACGCCAGGCCTGGTGCACGCGGAGCCGAACGCTCTCTGATGCCACCGGAGCTGGGTAGGCCTGGTCGACGGCCAACAAGTCGCAGTCCAGGTCCGTGGAGCCAGCGACCCTGAGCAGCCCCCGCACGTGGTGACCGGACGCGAGCGGGTCGACGCTGCTCCACGTCACCTCTCCCGAGCCGAGCGCCTCGGGGAGGTCGAAGGGATCGACTTCTCGGGGCTCGCCGTGCGTGTCGGTCACAGGGGTGAGGCCACGTCGGGATCCAGGTCGGCATAGCCGCGCCGCTTCACCCTGCGACGGTCGTTGAACCGACAGATCACCTCGGAGATCGCGAAGAGCAGCACCATCGGTACCGCCATCATCGTCATCGTGAACGGGTCTGCCGACGGGGTCGCCACGGCGGCGAAGATGAAGACCCCGATGACGATCCAGGGCCGGTAGGCGCCCAGTGACTTGCCCGAGACGACGCCGGCCAGGTTGAGCAGGATCACGAAGAGCGGGATCTCGAACGCGATACCGAACACGAGCAGCGTCCGGCTGAAGAAGCTCAAGTAGTCGTCGAAGTCGACGAGGTTGGTCAGGCCGTCGGGGTTGAACCCGATCAGGATCTCCAGCCCCTTGGGCAGCGTCACGTAGCCGAGGAAGACCCCGGCGAGGAACAGAGGCCCGGCGATGGCAGCGAACAGCCGGCTCCAGGTGCGCTCGCGGGCGTGCAGCCCAGGCATGATGAACGCCCAGATCTGGTAGAGCCACAGCGGACTGGTCAGTACGACGGAGGCAAACGCAGTGAGCTTGAAGTAGATCAGCAGACCGGCCCCCGGACCGCTGCTGGTCAGCAGGTTGGAGTCCTCGGGCAGCCTGAGCTGAGCGGTGGTGATGGGTCCGTACACCAGGTCGTAGACCTGTTGGAAGAAGATCAGCGACAGCAGCGCGCCGGCAATGATGATGAGCGCGACCTTGAGCACGCGCGCGCGCAGCTCGCGCAGGTGGTCGGACAGCGCCATCCGCCCGTCAGCTCCGACGGGGTGGACGGGTCGCCCCGAGAAGACGTTCGCGACGCCGGTGATCGACATGTCTCAGGCTGCAGCTGGCGGCGCGAACGCCCGCTCAGCTGTTGTTCTTGTCGGCGGGGATCTCCGGGGTGACCGGGATCTCCTCGGTGGCCGACGTGGGAAGCTCCTTGGACGGCTTGTCGTCGTCCTCGCGCAGCTCCTTGGTCTCCGACTTGAAGATGCGCAGAGCCTGGCCGGTGCCACGAGCAAGGTCAGGGAGCTTGGCCGCACCGAAGACGAGAATGACGATCGCCAGGATGACGAGCCATTCCGCGCCCATGGGCATTCCGATCAGCGGGTTCATCATGAGGCCCTCATCCGTTGGGTGGTGTAGGTGACGTTGTGGTCGATCTTACGCTCTGCCGTTGCGATACAAAGCCAACGCATCCTGAGCGGCGGCTGTGAAGTCGACGGTAAAGCCAACAGGTGCCACCACCGATGCATTCGGAGCCAACCGCAGGAGCAGTTTGGTCAGCCATCGGTGGTCTGCCACCAGCAGGTCCACCTCGAGATGATCCTTGCTCGGCCGCACCGCCTCGGCCGGGTAGTACTCCACGACCCACTGCGCCGGCGGTGCCAACCGCAGCGTCACCAGGGTGGTTTGGTCGTCGCTGCCTGAGAAGATGCCGTCCCTGAGGTCTCGGGGCGCCTGCGGTTCGCTGACGACCTGGGCTCGAAGGACCGTGGCCCTGGAGATCCGGTCGAGTCGGAAGAGCCTCGGCGCCTCGGCGGAGTGGCACCAGGCGTCGAGGTAATCGAATCCGTGGTGGTGGACCACCCCGCGGGGGTCGACGGTGCGGACGGACTGTTCGTCACGCGTCGGTACGTAGTAGTCGAGCTCGACCTGCACCTGGCGCGCCACGGCATCGCGCAGACGGCCCGCAAGGGCAGCGAGCTCGGCGTCGCGGCCCGGCTCGTCGAGGGATGCGTCCAGGGGCACCTCCGCCGGCCCGTCGGCGGCGGCGCTCTCCAGCTTGACCAGCACCCGGTCGACGATCTTCACCGTGCTCTCCTCGGCCCCGGCCCGCAGAGCACGCAGGGCCACGATCATCGCCGAGGCCTCGGTCGGGGTCAGTCGCAGCGGGCGATCGAGGTAGTCGGCGTTGCTGATCCGGATGACACCGTCTCGGTGGACCTCGCCCTCCTCGCTCTCCAACGCGTCGAGGTCGACGTCGATGAGGTCGTCCGGGTACCCGCCAGGGAGTCCACACATGAGCAGTACCTTGAGGTCCTTGAGCACCTGCTCGGGCGAGACGTCAAGGGTGCGGGCCGCGTCGACCAGGCGTACGCCGCCGTGGGCGTGGAGGTAAGGCACGAGGGTCAGCAACCGGGACACCTGGTCCTTGGCGCCGCTCGGTGTTCCAGCAGATCTCACGGCAGCTTTCATCTCAGCGCGTCTTCCAGGCGAGCGACCACGGCAGCCCGCAAGGTGGCGGGCTCCTCGACGAACACGCTGGCGCCGTAGCCGAGCACCTCGTCGTCCAGACCGACGTTGCTGCGGGTGAGGACCAATCGGTCCCAGCGCGTCTTCTGGTCCGGCCCTGCGACGTCGGACTCGAGGCTGTCGGCCATCCGACGCAGCGGGGCAGCGGTACCCTGTCGCACCAGCACCACGGCACGCTCGGTGCTCGGAGCCGGTGCGAGACGTCGAGTCGTGGCCGAGATGTCCAGGCCTGCGGGGATCTCGTACGCGCCTGGCGCACCTGTCCGGACCGCTTCACCCTGGACGCGCGAGAGCCGGAAGACGCGCTCGGCACCGCGGTCGACGTCATGGCCCAGCACGTACCAGCGCCCGGCATACCGGGTCACCCCCCACGGGTGGAGGTGACGGCGGCTGGGTGCGGCAGTGCCCGAGCGCCAGTAGTCGAAGGCCACCGCACTGCGCTCGGTCAACGCCTCCAGGAAGACGTCGAACGCCGGCTCGTCGGCGACGAGCGGCGGCTGCGCGATGTCCAAGGCGGAGAGATCGATGTCGACGCCGGCGGCGGTGAGCTTGCGAACTGCCTCGTTGGTGGCGTGTGCCAACCGTTGGTGTTCCCAGACCCGCGTGGCCAGACCCACGATCGCGGCCTCGTCCGGAGCAAGCTCGATCTCCGGCAGGGCGAAGGCATCAGGGCGGATCCGGTAGCCCGGCTCGTCGTCGAAGTAGGCATCGGTGTGACCGACCTCGACGGGCACGCCCAGACTGCGCAGCTCCTCCTTGTCGCGCTCGAACATTTTCTCGAACGCCTCGGTGCTCGCTTCGGGATAGAGGATGGAGCGGATCTTGTCCTTGGTCACGAAGTGTCGCTGGACCAAGAGCATGATGAGCAGCTTCATCAGCCGCTCGGTCTTGGCTGCGGTGCTCATGGAGGCTCTCCTGGGCTTTCTGGGCTTCTTTCTGGGCTTGCTGGCCTTGCTGGGGCGCGCTGGCTGGGGCGGGCCCGCGTCAGCCGGCAGCCAGGACGTCGATCACGAAGTACAGCGTCGAGCCACCAGGGATGTCCTCGCCCTGCCCCTGCTTGCCATAGCCGAGGTCCGGTGGGATCTGCAGCATGACCCGCGAGCCGACCGGGACCCCGACCAGAGCCTGATCCCAGCCGTCGATGACCGCACCCTGGCCCAGGGTCGTCGACAAGGTCTGGCGGCCGTAGGAGCTGTCGAACGGCTTGGCCGCGTCGAAGACCTGTCCGAGGTAGTCCACGACGATGAAGTCCTGCTCAGCGAGCTCGGGGCCCGTGCCGGGGTAGAGGATCTGCTTCTTGAGGGTGCCGTCCGGAGCGCTGGTGCCGTCGAAGCTCAGGCCGGACGGCAACCCGTCGGCGAAGCCGATCCGCGGAACCCAGGACGGGCGACCCAGGGCGGGCTTGCCGTCCGGCTTGCTGCGCACCACGCTGTCGATGTCGATCACGAGCGCCAAAGCGTCCAGGTTGCCCACGTCGAGCGCCGATCCCGCGGTGCCCAGGATGTCGGCGGAGGAGCCGGTGACGATCTTGCGGGTGCCGACGGTGTCGCCGGCCTCGACCTCTCCAGCGATGAACACGTCGAGGAGGTAGCGCGCAATCTGCTCGTTGGTGGGTTCGGCGGTAAGCGGCTGAGGCACTTCGCCCCCGACGGGGAAGAGGGCGGGAACCTGCTCGTCGGCGTAGGTGTCGAGCGTGGCTTGCTGGGTGTAGCCGTTGCCGACGTAGTAGTTGACCAGCACCTGGTCGCCGTCCTCCAGGGCCGCGCCCTCGCCCTCGATCAAGATCTCGGTCTCGGGGTCGGAGGCCTCCATCTTGCCCTTCCAGCTGATCTCCGGGCTGGAGCCGACCTCACCGCTGACCTCGAGGGCGTCGGTACGAGACAGCGCGCCAGAGACGGCAGTGGTCTCCTCCCCACAGGCAGCGGTCGTCGTCGAGACCAACAGAAGAGGGATCAGCAGCGCGGCGGGGCGGCGGGAGGCACGAGAGCTTCGGAGCACGGGCATTCAACCTTTGGGTGGACTGTCGATCGGGAACGTGTCGCTCACCGTCGGGAACGGCGCGCCGAGCCTACAAGCCGAGGAGTCGTGCGGCTCACATGCCGTCGACCAGTCGCTGGACCCGCTCGTCGTGGGCGCGGAAGGGGTCCTTGCACAGCACGGTGCGCTGTGCCTGGTCATTGAGCTTGAGGTGGACCCAGTCGACGGTGAAGTCACGCCGCTTCTCCTGCGCCTTGCTGATGAACTCCCCGCGCAGCCGGGCCCTCGTCGTCTGGGGCGGCACCGACTTCGCCGCGAAGATCTTCAGGTCAGTGGTGACCCGCGCGACCGAGCCGCGATTCTCCAGCAAGTAGTACAGGCCCCGGTTGCGGTTGATGTCGTGGTAGGCGAGGTCGAGCTGAGCGATGCGCGGGTGCCCCAGCGAGAGTCCGTGCTTGGCGCGGTAGCGCTCGATCAGCTTCCACTTGATGACCCAGTCGATCTCGCGGTCGACGAGGCCGAGGTCATCGGACTCGACCGCCTTCAGGCCGCGCTCCCACAGGTCGAGGGTCTGCTCGATGATCGGGGTGCTGATGCCGCGACGGTCGACGAAGTCGCGGGCTTTGGAGAGGTACTCGCCCTGGATGTCGAGAGCACTGGCTTCGCGGCCGTTGGCCAGGCGAACCTTTCGCCGGCCGGTGACGTCGTGCGAGATCTCGCGGATGGCACGGATCGGGTTCTCCATGGTGAGATCGCGCATCACCACGCCCTCCTCGATCATCCGCAGGACCAGGTCGCAGCTGGCCACCTTCAGCATCGTGGTGGTCTCACTCATGTTGGAGTCACCGACGATGACGTGCAGGCGTCGGTACTTCTCGGCGTCGGCGTGCGGCTCGTCTCTCGTGTTGATGATCGGCCGACTTCGCGTGGTCGCGCTGCTGACGCCCTCCCAGATGTGCTCGGCTCGTTGGCTCACCGAGTAGGAAGCACCCCGGGGGGTCTGGGTGATCTTTCCGGCCCCCACCACGATCTGCCGCGTCACCAGGAACGGGATCAGGATGTCGGCAAGCCGACTGAACTCGCCCGCGCGCCCGACGAGGTAGTTCTCGTGACACCCGTAGGAGTTGCCGGCGGAGTCGGTGTTGTTCTTGAAGAGGTAGATCTCACCGGCGATGCCTTCGTCGTGGAGGCGTTCCTCGGCATCGAGCATCAGCCCCTCGAGGATCCGCTCCCCTGCCTTGTCGTGCGCGACGAGCTCGGCGATGTCGTCGCACTCAGGGGTCGCGTACTCAGGATGGCTCCCCACATCGAGGTAGAGGCGCGATCCGTTGCGGAGGAACACGTTGCTCGAGCGCCCCCAGCTGACCACCTTGCGAAACAGGTAGCGAGCCACCTCGTCAGGGCTCAGTCGACGCTGACCCTTGAATGTGCAGGTCACGCCGTACTCGTTCTCGATCCCGAAGATACGCCTGTCCACGACTGCAGCCTAGGCGCAGGACGGTTGCCAGAGGTGCGACTCGAGCGGGGGTGTTGCCGCGGAGATCGAACGCCTCGCTCGCTGGATCAGTCCTCCGGTGGCGCGACCGGCACGTCGCCGCTGGCATCGCTGGTGGGATCCGCTGAGGCCGCAGTCACCCCGCGGTGGCCCAGCAGCTCGTCGAGCCGCGCCGGGCTGAGCCGGGAGAACTTCCTGGTCTGGCTCCGGGTGCGGTCGAGGACCGCCACCTCGAGGTCGCCGGTCTCGATCAGGCGGTCCCCCTTGTCCGACCTTCCCAGGGCGATGACGGCCTCTCGCAGCGCGGTCTCCAACGGTGATCCCGCAACCCCAGCGGCCTCGAGGCTGGCCATGACAGGTTCGACCTGACCGCCCATCACCGCGAAGCCGTGCTCGTCGGCGACCTGCCCGTCGTAGGTGAGGCGGAAGATCTGGTCGTCCTCGACCCGGTCGCCCACCTCGGCGACGAAGATCTCGACCTCGTACGGCTTCTCCCCGCCGCTGGAGAAGATCGTCCCGAGCGTCTGGGCATAGGCATTGGCCAGGCCGCGACCGGTCACGTCGCGACGGTCGTAGGCATAACCGCGCATGTCGGCGAGCCTGACTCCGGCGATCCGGAGGTTCTCGAACTCGTTGTAGCGCCCTACGGCTGCGAATGCGATCCGGTCGTAGATCTCCGAGACCTTGTGCAGCGCCTGCGAGGGGTTCTCGGAGACGAAGAGGATCCCGTCGGCGTACTGCACCGCGACCACGGAGCGACCGCGGCCGATTCCCTTGCGGGCAAAGTCGGCGCGGTCCTTCATCAGCTGCTCGGGCGAGACGTAGAACTGTTGACTCATCGGCTGCCTGCCTGTCCGTCGAGAGCTGCGGCCGGACCATCGGGTCTGGCCATCCGGCCGGCAATGACCCGGTCGGCGATGGCTGCGACGTCGGCGTCGGGCATGCGGCTGCCCCCGTCGGCGGTGATGATCTGGACCACGGGGAAGATCCGGCGGGTCAGGTCGGGGCCACCGGTGGCCGAGTCGTCGTCTGCGGCGTCGTAGAGGGCCTGGACGATCACCTCGACGCACCGTTCGGCATCCAGGTCGGGGCGGTAGAGCTTCTTCAGCGCGCCACGCGCGAACATCGAGCCCGAGCCGACCGAGTGGAACGCCGTCTCCTCGTAGCGCCCGCCGGTGACGTCATAGCTGAAGATGCGCCCCTGCTGGGCGCGCACGTCGTAGCCGGCGAAGAGCGGTACGACGGCCAGTCCCTGCATCGCCATCGGCAGGTTGTTGCGGATCAGGGTGGCCAACCTGTTGGCCTTGCCGTCCATCGAGAGCCGGTTGCCCTCGATCTTCTCGTAGTGCTCCAGCTCGGTCTGGAACAGACGCACCATCTCGACCGCGAGCCCGGCGGTGCCGGCGATCCCCACCGCGGAATACTCGTCGGCGGCGAACACCTTCTCGATGTCGCGCTGAGCAATGATGTTGCCCATGGTGGCCCGGCGGTCTCCGGCCATCACCACGCCTCCCGGGAAGGTGGCGGCCACGATCGTCGTCGCGTGGGGCGCGAGGTCTGCGGCGCTCCCGGGGGGCAGTCCGGTGCGGCCGGGCAGCAGGTCGGGTGCCTGGGTGGCCAGGAAGTCGGCGAACGACGACACTCCCGGTTGCAGGTAGGCGGCCGGCAGACGCGGATCGCTCACTGGCCGCCCTTCTGGATGAAGGACTTCACGAAGTCCTCGGCGTTGGCCTCCAGGACCTCGTCGATCTCGTCGAGGATGTCGTCGACGTCGCTGTCGATCGCTTCCTTGCGCTCGGCGGCGTCGGTCTGGGGAGCCACCTCGGTGGTCTCCTCGGTCTCCTGGGACTTGCGCGGCTGCTTCTGCTCCTGGGCCATGCCCCGACCTTAACCGGGAGCAATGACACTTTCGACGAGGCGCCCACGTCCGCGCCGGGTGATCACACTCAGCGAGTCAGTGCGGTGAACAGCTGCTCCGCGGTCTCGCACTCCTCGAGCAGGTCACCGACGTGCGCCTTCGTCCCCCGCAGTGGATCTGCGGTCGGCACCCGTTGCAACGACTCGCGGCCGGGCAGGTCGAAGATCACCGAGTCCCAGGACGCGGCGGCCACGTGCTCGGCGTACTTCTCCAGGCACCGACCGCGGAAGTAGGCCCGGGTGTCGTGCGGTGGGTCGTGCATCGCATCGTCGACCTGCTGCTGGGCGAGCAGACGCTCCATCCGACCGGCCGCGACGAGGCGGTGGTAGAGGCCTTTGTCCGGCCGAATGTCGGAGTACTGGTAGTCGATCAGCTGGAGCTTGGCATCGTCCCAGCCCAGGGAGTCGCGCGAGCGGTACTGCTCGAGCAGCTTCAGCTTCGCCACCCAGTCGAGCTCGGTGGCCAGCGACATCGGATCCTGCTCGAGCCGGTCCAGGACCGATCCCCACCTCCCCAGCACCTCGACGGTCTCGGCGTCGGCGTCGGCGCCGTAACGGTCGTCCACGAAGGCGTGCGCCAGGTCGAGGTACTCCCGCTGGAGCTGGACGGCGGTGAGCGTACGGCCGTCAGCCAGGGTGACGAGCTGGCGCAGCGTCGGATCGTGGGAGACCGCTCGCAGCGCGGCCACCGGACCGTCGACCCGGAGGTCACGGTCGAGGAAGCGATCCTCGATCATCGCCAGCACCAGGCAGGTCGTGCCGACCTTGAGGTAGGTCGAGACCTCGGAGAGATTGGCGTCGCCGATGATGACGTGCAGCCGGCGGTACTTCTCGGGGTCGGCGTGCGGCTCGTCGCGCGTATTGATGATCGGGCGCTTCAGCGTGGTCTCGAGGCCTACCTCGACCTCGAAGAAGTCAGCGCGCTGGCTGATCTGGAAGCCCTCCTCGCGCCCGTCCTGGCCCTTGCCGACCCGGCCTGCGCCACAGATGACCTGACGGCTCACGAAGAACGGCGTCAGGTGGCGAACGATGTCGGCGAACGGTGTCGAGCGACGCATCAGGTAGTTCTCGTGCGCCCCGTAGGAGGCACCTTTGTTGTCGGTGTTGTTCTTGTAGAGCACGATCTCGGGGCCGCCGGGCAACGTGGCCGCGCGCTTGGCGGCGTCGAGCATCACCTGCTCGCCGGCCTTGTCCCACCGGACGACGTCCAAAGGGCTGGTCACCTCCGGGGTGGCGAACTCCGGGTGGGCGTGGTCGACGTAGAGACGTGCTCCGTTGGTGAGGATGACGTTGGCGAGCCCGAGATCCTCATCAGTCAGCAGGGAGGGGTCGGCCAGCTGCCGTGACATGTCGTAGCCGCGAGCGTCGCGCAGCGGCGTCTCCTCTTCGAAGTCCCAACGGGCACGACGAGCCTTGAGGGTCGCGGTGGCGTAGGCGTTGACGACTTGTGAGGACGCGACCATGGGGTTCGCCATCGGCTGGCCCACCACCGAGATGCCGTACTCGATCTCGGTGCCCATCACCCGGCGGACACTCATCTGGCGTCCTCCTCGCGCAACCGGGGCACGGTCGTCAGCTCGGGGCGGATCCCCCTCTTGTCAGCATAGAAGTCGCGAATCCGGTCCATGTCGGCACCGACGTCGCCGGTGAGGGAGAACGTCGGACCCCAGCCAACCGTGCGGGAAGGACCGTCGAGGTAGGCCAGCGTGACCGGGATACCGGTCTGCTGCGAGATCCGGTAGAAGCCTGACTTCCAGAACTCGCCCTTGCTGCGGGTGCCCTCTGCTGCGATCCCGAGCAGGAAGGACTCGTCGGCGTCGGCGTCGGCCAGCAGCGCCCGGATGGTCGCGCCGGGATTCTTGCGGTCGAGCTCAACGGCACCGGTCGCGCGCATGAAAGAGCCAAAGGGGCCCTTGAAGTAGGACTCCTTGACGAGCAGCCGGATCTGCACGCTGTTGTCCCAGGCCAGCAGCATGGTCAGCACCCAGTCCCAGTTCGAGGTGTGGGGGGCGCCCACCAGGATCCCCCTGCTCGGCACGACACCCGCCGTGCGCCAGCGGGCCAGCCGAAGCGCCAGACGCGCGAAGTTCCTGCGGAGGAAGAAGTGGCGAGCCATGCCCAAACCGTAGCGGGGCGGGCCGGCCGACCCGCCACGGCGCCTCGGATCAGAGATAGGCCCCGGTGTTGGGGACCGTGTCGATCGATCGTCCCGGCTCGGTGCCCTGCTTGCCCGTGACGAGAGTCCGGATGAACACGATGCGTTCACCCTTCTTGCCCGAGATCCGCGCCCAGTCGTCGGGGTTGGTCGTGTTGGGAAGGTCCTCGTTCTCCTTGAACTCGTCCACGCATGCCTGCAGCATGTGCGCGACCCGTAGTCCCCGCTGGTCGTGGTCGAGCAGGTCTTTGATCGCCATCTTCTTCGCACGGTCGACGATGTTCTGGATCATCGCGCCGGAGTTGAAGTCCTTGAAGTACAGGACTTCCTTGTCTCCGTTGGCGTAGGTCACCTCGAGGAATCGGTTCTCCTCGGTCTCGGTGTACATCCGCTCGACGGTCGCCCGGATCATCGCGGCGACGCAGGCGTCCCGGTCGCCCCCGAACTCGGCAAGGTCCTCGGCGTGCAGCGGGAGCGTCGCGGTGAGGTACTTGCTGAAGATGTCACGCGCAGACTCAGCATCAGGGCGCTCGATCTTGATCTTGACGTCCAACCGTCCGGGCCGCAGGATCGCCGGGTCGATCATGTCCTCGCGGTTGGAGGCGCCGATGATCAGCACGTTCTCCAGCAGCTCGACCCCGTCGATCTCGCTGAGCAGCTGAGGCACGATGGTGTTCTCCACGTCGGAGGAGACCCCGGAGCCTCGGGTGCGGAACAGGGAGTCCATCTCGTCGAAGAACACGATCACCGGGGTGCCGGTCGATGCCTTCTCCCGCGCGCGCTGGAAGACGAGCCGGATGTGGCGCTCGGTCTCACCGACGTACTTGTTGAGCAGCTCGGGCCCCTTGATGTTGAGGAAGTACGACTTGCCTTCCTGTCCGGTTCGAGCCGCGACCTTCTTGGCCAGGGAGTTCGCCACCGCCTTGGCGATGAGGGTCTTCCCGCACCCGGGAGGCCCGTAGAGCAGGACGCCCTTGGGCGGCTTGAGCTCGTGCTCCTTGAAGAGCTCGGGGTGCAGGTAAGGGAGCTCGACAGCGTCCTGGATCTGCTCGATCTGACCCTTGAGCCCGCCGATCGAGGCGTAGTCGATGTCGGGGACCTCTTCGAGGACCAGCTCCTCCACCTCGGACTTGGGAACCCGCTCGTAGACATAGCCGGCCCGCGAGTCGAGCAACAGCGAGTCGCCCGAGCGCAGCGTGATGTCCTTGAGGGACGCCGCGATCCGCACGACCCGCTCCTCGTCGGCGTTCGCCACCACCAGGACGCGCTCGCCGTCGGCGAGCACCTCCTTGAACGTCACCACCTCGCCCACCTGCTCGTAGTCGAGTGCGGCCACGACGTTGAGCGCCTCGTTGAGCATGACCTC
>JBAVCA010000018.1:0-4334 GCA_049586475.1 Nocardioides sp. | reverse complement strand
AGGAAGAAAGGCTTGCGCGCCTCCGCCTGCTGCTGGTCCTGGATCATCCGGATCGACTCGTCGACCAGGTCCTCGGTGAGGTGGTAGCCCTCCTCCGGCGTCCGGGGCGGGTCGACCTGGGTGTTGTCACGCACGAGCTCGGGCGCCCACTGGCTCGTCTCGGCGCCGAGGAAGCCGTAGAACCGCTCGAACCCGACGCCCAGCGGCCACTGGTGGAACGGCCCGGCCGAGGAGTAGTCGGTCTTCGGGGTCATGTGCCACTTGCCGACCGACATCGTGTTGTAGCCGGCGTCGCGCAGGATCCGCGCGAGCATGGCGGCCGACTTGGGGATACGACCGGTGTAGCCGGGGAAGCCGAGGGCTGCTTCCTCGGTGACGCCCATCCCGACCGCGTGGTGATTGCGACCCGTGTGGAGGGCGGCGCGGGTGGAGGAGCAGACCGACGTCACGTGGAAGCGGTTGTAGCGCAGACCCTGGGCCGCCAGGCGATCGATGTTGGGGGTGCTGATCGTTGCGCCGAAGCACCCGAGCTGGGCGAACCCCACGTCGTCCAGCACCACCATCACGACGTTCGGGGCGCCCTCGGGCGCCGTGGCGTACTCGACGAAGCGAGGCTGCGATCCGGCGACCCGGGAGGTGATGACCTGTCTGTCCATGTCGGGACGGTAGTGGAGATCGGATGAACCTGTCACTCGACTGCCAGAATCTGGAAGCGTCGAAGGGCAGGGTTCAGCCTCAGCCGGCACGGGTCGTTCGACCTCGAACGGCGGCTGGCTTTCCGCGGTGGACGTCGGTTTCGTTCCCGGTCGCGGGGTCCGTATAGTTCCCCACGGTCGTTGGTCTCACCAGATCGACGCCGGCCGCCTTAGCTCAGTCGGTAGAGCGAGTCACTCGTAATGACTAGGTCGTCAGTTCGACTCTGACAGGCGGCTCCGATCCAGAACAGCCCCCGATCCGCGAGAGCGCAGATCAGGGGGCTGTTTCGCATCACCGTCGCCGGCGTGCTGCTACGTCGCGCTTGTAGCGGCCGGATAGATTCGCTACGTGATCGCACCCGACCGACCTACGACGCCGTGGGTGCGTCGATGGGCCCGTCGATGGGTCCGTCGACTGGTCTGTGCGTTCGCCGCCCTCGGTGTCGTTCTGTGCACTTCACTGATGCTGGCCGGGCCGTCGGCCGCGATGGACATGGACTCCATGCCGGTGCCGACCTCGGCACTTACTGGTGTCACCGCGGGTGTCGCCGCAGAAATCGACACGGTAGCGAGCTTGGGGTGTGAGGGAACCTGCGTCGCGGACGCCACGATCGCTTGCGCCGCGGTGGGGACCATTGCCTTCACCCTGCTGATCGGCCTCGGCCGATCGCGGCACAGCGCACTGGTGCCCCGGCAGACTCTCGAGCGAACCCAGCGCACGGCAGGCGTGGAGCAACCCCCGTGGAGCGTGCGCACCCCGTCCCGACTGAGTGTGATCAGGGTCTGACAGGTCGCTCGGCCGGTTCTCGGCCGACCAGCGGAGCCCCGCAGCGGTCCTGCGCGCCTCCAGTTCCGGTCCCAGCACGGCCGGTCGAACCCGTCCCGCAACACTCTGCTCAGAGGCGACTGCCCGGGGCACTTCCCGGCGGCGCCCCCCTTGCTCGAAGGAATCAATCTCATGGACATGGTCAACAACACTCCCGGCTGGCTCACGCCGATCGCGTGGGTCTTCATCGCCCTCGCACTGCTCACCGCCGTCGCGATCGCCTACGACATCTACGTTCGCGACCGCCGCCACGACACCATCGCGGTGGAGGTCATGTGGATCGCCAGCGCGCTGTACCTCGGTCCGTTCGCTTTGCTCGCGTATCGCCGTCACGGACGGGCCGCCAGCCGGGCCGAGCAGCCGGTCGCGGTGGCCAGCCTTCCTGGCGGGGGTGCCTCTGCTCTCGCCCACGTGATCGGGGTGCCGCTGGTGCTGGCCTCGGGCCTGACCATCGCGGGCATCGATCTCTGGGTGATGATCATCGTGATCGGTGCCATCGCCGTCGCGCTGCTGTTCGGCTACGAGCGTCTCGCGGCCTCGCCGCGCGGCGGGGTCTCCATGGGTGCCGCCTTCGTGGCCGCGACGGTGACGGTGCTCGCCTTCGACCTCGGCATGGGTGGGTGGATGCTGCTGCTGCACTTCAACGGGTTCATGCCGCCGGCAAGTGAGGGGACCTTCTGGTTCCTCATGCAGGTCGGGATCGTCCTGGGCCTCATCACTGGGTACCCCGTCGTGAAGTGGCTCTCGGCGCGCGACCGGACGGTCGTCCCGGTCTGAGCGACCGGTCACCTCCCGCGGGCCGAGCTGCGGTCAGGCATCCTGAGCAGATGAGCGACATCTTCCCCAGCATCACCGCGGTCCGGTTGTCGGGAGCGGGCCGCTCGCTGCTCCCGGTGCTGGTGCTCGGGCCCGCGCTCGGCATCTCAGCGACAGACCTGTGGGCGGAGTGCGCCGCCGACCTGACCGATCACTTCGATGTCGTTGCATGGGACCTGCCGGGTCACGGACACAACACCGGGGTCGCCGAGGAGGCCTTCACCATCGAGGAGCTGACTCGCGGGGTGCTCGCCGTCATCGATGACGTGCTGGACCAGCGCGGCGAGCACGGCGAGCACGGCCGGAGCTTTTGCTACGCCGGCGATTCGGTGGGCGGCGCGGTCGGACTGCAGTTGCTGCTGGACTCGCCGGCCCGGGTTGACGGCGCGGTGCTGTTGGCCACTGGAGCCCGCCCCAGTCGTGCGGTCGCCTGGAAGGAACAGGCTGCCGCCGGCCGAGCTCCGGGCACTTCTGAGGTGGGCTTCGCCCAGGTGAGTGCCGCGTTCGAGCAGTTCGACGTTCGCGACCGCCTCGGCGAGGTGCGCGCTCCTGTGCTCGCGATCGCGGGCTCCGTTGATCAAGGTACCCCCGTCGAGAGCCTGGCGGAGATCGCTGACGGCGTCGGCGACGGGCGGCTCGTCGTGCTGCACGACGTCGGTCACCCAGCTCTCGTCCAGGTCCCGTCGGAGGTGGCCGCGCTGCTGCGCCATCACCTGCTTGGTGAGGAGCTGCCGCGTGCCGCGCCGCCACCTTCGGCGCGCCACGAAGCCGGGATGGGGGTGCGCCGCGAGGTCCTCGGCGACGCCCACGTCGACCGAGTCAGGGCGAGCACGAGCGACCTCACCGGCGACTTCGACGACCTGGTGACCGACTATGCCTGGGGAGCGGTCTGGGCCAGGCCGGGGCTCGACCTGCGCAGCCGCGCCCTGATCACGATCACCGCCCTGGTGGCCACCGGCCACCTCGACGACCTTGCCGCCCACCTGCGCGCCGCCCGACGCCTCGGGCTCGGCGTGGAGGAGCTCACCGAGTGCCTGCTGCAGACGGCGGTGTATTGCGGACTCCCCGCTGCTGGTGCCGCTTTCCGTATCGCCGACGAAGTGCTCGGCACCGTCGCGAAGGAGACCGACTCGTGATCGATGCCTACCTGTACGCCGCCGCCCGCACGCCGTTCGGGCGCTTCAACGGTGCCCTGGCGGGGGTCCGTCCCGACGACCTCGCCGCGGTGGCGCTCCGCGGGGTGCTCGACCGCGCGCCCGACCTCGACCCGGCCGACGTCGATGAGGTCGTGTGGGGCAACGCCAACGGTGCCGGCGAGGACAACCGCAACGTCGGGCGGATGGCCGTCCTGCTCGCCGGCCTGCCCACCTCGGTGCCGGCAACCACCGTCAACCGGCTGTGCGGTTCCTCCCTCGACGCGGCGATGCTCGCCTCGCGCACCGTGGAGTGCGGTGACGCCGCTGTGGTGGTCGCCGGTGGCGTGGAGTCGATGACTCGCGCCCCGTGGGTGCTCCCCAAGCCGTCGCGCGGCTATCCTTCCGGCGACGTGACGGCGGTCTCCACGACGCTCGGGTGGCGCCTGGTCAACGAGCGGATGCCGGCCGAGTGGACGGTCTCGCTGGGCGAGGCCAACGAGCTGCTCGCCGCGAGGTTCGCGATCTCGCGCGAGCGCCAGGACGAGTTCGCTGCCCGCTCGCACGTCCTGGCCGATCAGGCCTGGACCGCGGGCCGCTACGCCGACCTGGTCGTGGGAGTCCCGGGCGTCGACCTGGCGCGGGACGAGGGCATCCGACCGGAGGCAACTCCGACTTCGCTCGCGAGCCTGAAACCGGCCTTCCGCTCCTCCGACCGGGGCGGGACCATCACCCCGGGCAATGCCTCACCCCTCAACGACGGGGCTGCCGCCGTCCTCATCGCCTCCGCCGAGGCCGGCACGCGGCTCGGTCTTGCACCGCTCGCGCGGATCGCCGGCCGGGGTGCGTACGCGCTGGATCCGC
>JBAVCA010000017.1:0-2017 GCA_049586475.1 Nocardioides sp. | reverse complement strand
GCACAGCGCCGTCAGCCCTCGCGCCCATGTCATGGGCGGGACGCTAACGGCATGGCGCCGCGTCCGGGCGACAATCAGCGAGTGAGAGCCCTCGTCCAACGCGTCCTGCATGCCTCGGTCTCGGTCGGCGGCGACGTCGTCGGCGCCCTTGATCGGCCCGGACTCCTGATCTACCTGGGCGTCACCCACGACGACGGACCTACCCAGGTCGCCTGGACCGCCCGCAAGATCTGGGATGTGCGGCTGCTGCGCGACGAAGAGTCGGCGTCCGAGACGGGAGCGCCAGTGCTCGTCGTCAGCCAGTTCACGCTGTACGGCGACGCCCGCAAGGGCCGCCGACCCACCTGGTCGCAAGCCGCTCCCGGACCCGTCAGCGAACCGCTGTACGACGCTGTCTGCGTCGAGCTCGAGCGGCTGGGCGCAGACGTCGCCCGCGGCGTCTTCGGCGCCGACATGCAGGTCACCTCGGTCAACGACGGACCGGTGACGCTGATGTTGGAGAGCCCGTGACTCCTCGCGCCGGCAGCGGTGCGCGCGCGGCCCAACCGTCCCCGCTCGCCGTTAGGGTCGAACCGTGAGTGACCTCGACATCATCGCCACCGTCCGAGCCGCGTGCGTGGCGCACGACGGGCAGGATCCCTTGGACGAGAAGGCGGCACTGGGCCTCAAGCACCGCGGTCTTGACGGAGCCGAGCTGTGGGTGGAGGAGGGTGGGTTCGCGCTGGTGCGCGAGGGCGACCTGACGCTCGCCGTCGACCCCGCGGCGCGGCGCCGAGGTCTGGGCGGACGACTGCTCGAGCAGGCGGTGCGAGCCGCGCCCGCCCACGCGTGGTCGCACGGGGACCATCCGGCAGCGGCCCTGCTCGCCGAGCACATCGGCTGGCGACGTGCCCGCGATCTGTGGGTGATGCGCCGTCCGACCGCTCTGGCCCTTCCGGCGCTCGAGCTGCCCGACTCGGTGCACGTGCGCGGCTACCGCGAGAGCGACGAGGCGCAGCTGCTCGCCATCAACGCCGCCGCCTTCGCCCAGCACCCGGAGCAGGGCGAGATGGACAGCGCCGAGCTCGCCGAGCGGATGGCCGAGCCGTGGTTCGACCCGGCGGGGCTGCTGGTGGCGATCGAGGGTTCGGAGCTGCTCGGCTTCCATTGGACCAAGCAGCACGACGCCGAGACCGGCGAGGTGTACGTCGTCGCCGTCGGCCCCCGCGCTCAGGGCCGCGGCCTCGGACGGGTGCTGACCCTCGCCGGGCTCCACCACTTGGCTGAGACCGGAGTCGACGAAGTGCTGCTCTACGTCGAGTCCGACAACGCGCCTGCAGTGCGCCTGTACTCCTCGACCGGTTTCACCCACTCCGCGCGGGACACGCATGTGCAGTACTCGCGCTGAGCGGGTCACCGGCCTCGGTCCGGGCCTGGGTAGCATCCGCCCATGAGCTCCGATCCCGACGTCACCTCGGACGACGACCGGAACCGCAAGCGCGCACGACGGCGTCCGCCAGCGCGCAAAACAGCCGAGAAAGCGAGCGACGAGGACTTCGTGCGCGCCGCTGCCCTCGCCGGCGCCGCGCAGAGCGAGGCTTCCGCCGCCGAGGAGGACCGGACGCCCGCGATGTCTGAGCGCGCCGCCGTCGAGACCGAGGCTGCCGATCGGAGCGGGACAGTCGACCAGGACGACCAGCTGGACCAGGCCGAGCTCACCCGGCAGGCGATCGTGGAGCGTGATGCCGCCCGGGCGGCGGCCGCCGAGGCCGCTGCCCGCATCGCGGAGACCGAGCAACGTCTGGAGGCTGCCCAGGCCGCCGCCGAGGCCGCCGTCCGCGAGGCGACCGAGACCGTCCTCGCGCTTCGCGAACAGCTTGCGCTGGCCCGGGTCGGCGCTCCTGACGTGATCGAGGCTGAGCCTGCCGTCGAGGAGCCCACTGTCGACCAGCCTCAGCTGTCCCCCGAAGCGGCCGACGAGGAGGCTGGCGACGTCGACGAGGTTGCCCGCGAGCCCGACTTGTTCACCCAGCTGGAC
>JBAVCA010000016.1:0-9886 GCA_049586475.1 Nocardioides sp. | reverse complement strand
GGCAAACGCACCGACGCTCACGAACGCCCCGCCGACCCGGGCGGTGCGCAGGTGATCGACGTGGACCGCGGTGGCAAGATCACCTTCCACGGGCCCGGGCAGCTCGTGGGCTACCCGATCGTGCGGCTGCCCGACCACGTCAAGGTCGTCGACTACGTACGCCGCGTGGAGGAGGCTCTCATCCAGGCTTGCGCCGAGCTCGGCGTCACCACAGCCCGGGTACCGGGACGCAGCGGGGTCTGGCTCCGCGCCGACGAGCGCGGTCCCGAACGCAAGGTCGCCGCCATTGGGATCCGGGTCAGCCGCGGGGTCACCATGCATGGCTTCTCGCTGAACTGTGATGTCGACCTCGGGTGGTACGACCGGTTCGTGCCGTGCGGGATAGCCGATGCGGGCGTGACCACGCTCAGCAAGGAGCTCGGCCGCTCCGTCACCGTCAGCGACGTCATCCCAGTCGTGCAGCGGCACCTGAGCCGCTACCTCGGCTGGACGCTTTACACCCCCACGCCAGACTACGAACCGCGACCCGAGCCCGGGCGTGTCTCGCGCATCGAACTGGTCAGGCCGTGATCCACTCCTCCGGTGTCTGACCTGGTCATCGAAACCTCCGGGCTCCGCAAGGAGTTCCGCACCAGGCGCGGGTTGCAAGTTGCGGTAGAGAGCCTCGACCTCGCGGTGCCCGCGGGCGGGATCCACGGATTTCTGGGGCCCAACGGCTCCGGCAAGACCACCACCATCCGCATGCTGCTCGGCCTCGCGCGAGCGACTGAGGGTCGGATGCGACTGTTCGGTCAGGAGGTGCCCAGCCACCTGCCCGCCGTGATCGACCGGGTCGGCGCGGTGGTGGAGATGCCGAAGTTCTCGCCCACGATCAGCGCTCGGCGCAACCTGCTCCTGCTGGCGGGCTCGATCGGTGCACCGGCAAGCGCTGTAGATCGGGCCTTGGAGACCGTCGGCCTCGACGGACGCGACCGTGACCGGTTCAAGTCGTTCTCACTGGGGATGAAGCAGCGCCTGGCGATCGCGGCGACGCTGATCAAGGATCCCGAGCTCCTCATCCTCGATGAACCCACCAACGGCCTCGACCCAGCCGGGATCCGCGAGGTTCGCGACACGATCCGCGACCTCGGCGCGCAGGGCGTCACCGTGCTGATCAGCTCCCACATCCTCGCTGAGGTGCAACAGATGTGCACGTCGGCCACGATCCTCGGTAACGGTCGGATGCTCGCCTCCGGACCGGTCGCTGAGCTGCTCGAGGGCGGCGACGAGGTCTACGCGGTCACCGTCCCCGAACCCAGCCGGGCTGCCTCGGTCCTGACCGCAGCCGGCTACACCCTCTCCAGCGCGACGGACGGCGCGCTGCACGTCGAGACCCGGGACCCCGGCGCCCTCACCCGTGCCCTGGCCCAGCACGACCTGTGGCTGACCTCCCTGGTGCCGTTGCGTCGAGACCTCGAGTCGGTGTTCCTCGAGCTCACTTCCGAGGAGACCCTCGGTCACCACGACCAGGAAGGCGCCGCATGATCCGCCTGCTGCGAGTCGAGCTGTCCCGGCTGCGCGCCCGTCGCGCGGTGCTGCTCCTGCTCGCCGCCGCGATCATCGTGCCCGCGATCATCGCAGTCTCCACCGTGTGGTCCACCCGACCTCCATCGGAGGCCAAGCTCGCCTCGGTGCAGGCCCAGGTCGACTCCGAGACCGCTCGTCCTCGCACGCAGCGCACGCTGCTGGAGTGCCTCGAGAAGCCTCAGCGGTACGGCATCGAGGCCTCCTCGAGCGACGTCCAGGCCTCCTGCGAGGAGATGGTGCTGCCCCAGCCGGAGTGGTTCTACTACTACGAGGTGCTCGACCTCGACCAGGAGCGCACGTCCGGCTCGGGCACGGTCGTCGTGGCCGTGCTGGGCGTATTGATGTTCCTCCTCGGCGCAACCTTCGTCGGCCACGACTGGAGCACGGGCTCGATGAGCAACCAGCTGCTCTTCCAGCCACGCCGGGCGCGCGTCTGGCTGGCCAAGGCGATCGCCGTCACGCTGGTCTCCCTGGGCGTCGCGGCCGCCGTGGCCACCGCCTACTGGCTCGGGCTCACCCTGGTGCTGCACCTGCGGGACGCGCCTCCGCTGGACGGGGCGCTGCTCGCGGCCCTGCAGCAGGGCTGGCGTGGGGCTGGGTTCGCCGCCGCAGGCGGGCTCGGCGGCTACGCCCTGACGATGTTGTCGCGCAGCACGGTCTTCTCCCTCGGCGCACTGTTTGCGGTGTCGGTGGCAGGGGGCGTGCTCCTGGGCACCATCGGCCCCGATGACCGCGGCATGCTCGACCCGACCATCAATGCCGAGGCGATCGTCACTGATGGCACCGAGTACTACGTCTCGGTACCCGAGCGGTGCTACAACCAGGAGTCGCTCCGCGACGACTGCGACGACCAAGGAGAGCGCAGCCTGCAGCAGGGCCTGGCCTACTACGGGGTCCTGGTGGGGACGGTCGGGCTCGCCTCGATGGTCTCGTTCCGGCGTCGCGACGTGCCGTAGTCGTCACGTTGGGCGAGCCGCCGACCCCGCGTACTGTTGCCCCAGTGACGACCACTCCCACGCCCGAAGGCCGCAAGCTTCTCCGTCTCGAGATCCGCAACGCCGAGACCCCGATCGAGCGCAAGCCGGAGTGGATCAAGACGCGCGCCAAGATGGGCCCCGAGTACAACGAGCTGATGAAGCTCGTCAAGAGCGAGGGCCTGCACACCGTCTGCCAGTCGGCTGGTTGCCCCAACATCTTCGAGTGCTGGGAGGACCGTGAGGCGACGTTCCTCATCGGTGGCGACCAGTGCACCCGTCGCTGCGACTTCTGTCAGATCGACACCGGCAAGCCACAACCGCTCGACCGCGACGAGCCACGTCGCGTGGCCGAATCGGTGCAGAAGATGGAGCTGCGCTACGCCACGATCACCGGAGTGGCGCGCGACGACCTCGAGGACGGTGGCGCCTGGCTCTACGCCGAGACTGTGCGGGCCATCCACGACCTCAACCCCGACACGGGGGTCGAGAACCTCATTCCTGACTTCAACGGAAAGCCAGACCTGCTGCGCGAGGTCTTCGAGTCGCGTCCCGAGGTGCTCGCTCACAACGTCGAGACCGTCCCCCGCATCTTCAAGCGGATCCGCCCGGCTTTCCGCTACGAGCGCTCCCTCGACGTGATCACCCAGGCACGCGACTTCGGTCTGGTGACCAAGTCCAACCTCATCCTCGGCATGGGCGAGACCCGCGCAGAGGTCTCCCAGGCGTTGCAGGACCTCCACGACGCCGGGTGCGAGATCATCACGATCACGCAGTACCTGCGCCCCTCCTTGCGCCACCACCCGGTGGAGCGTTGGGTCAAGCCTGAGGAGTTCGTCGAGTTGAAGGACGAGGCCGATGCAATCGGCTTCTCCGGAGCACTCTCCGGGCCGCTGGTCCGTTCGTCCTACCGTGCCGGTCGCCTGTACGGTCAGGCGATGGCGGCGCGCCAGGGCGCGCCGGCCTGAGCTCGACCTCCCGACCCCATCCGTACTCGCGGACCACAAGATAGGCAGCACCCAGATCATGGCCACCGAGCCGAAGATGTCGCGAGCAGCCAAGCGCGCTGCCAAGAAGGCCGAGACGGACCCGCTCAAGATGAGCCGGCGCCGCCAGATCGCAGAGACCTACCGGATGTCCAAGCAGGGCGATCCGCGGATCGGCCTGTGGATGCTCGGCGCGTTCGTGGTGGGTGGTGGCCTCGGCTTCGGACTCTTCTGGCTCTTGCCCGGCTCCGGCACCACCAAGCTCGTTTTCTCGATCATCGGCGGCCTGCTCATCGGCTTCCTCGCCATGATGATCGTCTTCAGCCGCCGTGCTCAGCGGGCTGCGTTCAAGCGGCTCGAGGGCCAGCCCGGTGCGGGGGCTCGCGCGCTGTCCATGCTGCGACGCGGGTGGAAGGTCGATGAGGTCGTCGGCTTCACCAAGCAGCAGGACATGGTCCACCGGGTCGTCGGCCCTCCTGGGATCGTCCTGGTCGGTGAGGGCAACCCTCACCGGCTCAAGGCCCTGATGACGAGCGAGCGTCGCAAGCACGAGCGCGTAGCCTCCGAGACTCCGATCCACGAGGTCGTCGTCGGCAACGAGCCGGGCCAGGTCGCGCTGCCCAAGCTCATGCGGCACGTCCAGAAGCTGGGTCGGCAGGTCAAGCCGGCAGAGGTCACCGACGTGCTCAACCGGCTGAAGGCCATCGACGCTCAGCGCCCCAAGATCCCTCTCCCCCGCGGACCGGTGCCAACCAGCATGAAGGGCATGCGCGGCAACATGCGCGGCCGCTGATCCAGCCATCGGGCCGGCCGTTAAGCCCTCAGTGACTGATAGGTGGCCTTGGTGACCGTGGCTGTGTCGGCGAACAGGTCGTGCAGCCCACGACCGTCCGGTCGAAACACGAGGGGCGGGATCACCAGGGCCACGAGCACCTGACGCACCAGGAGCCGCAACGGGCTGATCGGGCGCCATCGGCCAGCGGCAGGGACGACGCGCAGTCCGGTGGCGAGCTTTCCGAAGGAACCGGCCATCAACCAGGTGAAGAGGGCCGACTCCGCGACGTACACCGCGAGGATGATCAGCGACCCGCTGCCTCCCGGTTCGCCGTACCGTTCCGTGCCGATGATCGCGATCACGACCAGGGTCGAGGCGAGCCAGTCGATCGCCAGCGCCAGGGCCCGCCTGCCCCAGGATGCGGTCTGGAATGGTCGAGTCCCCTGGGCGGTCACGGGACCAGCCTAGAAGAGCCGTGCTCCGGACGCCGGTCGGGCGTGGGTATGACCGGTGGCGAGTTCGCGAGGGTCGCAGGACGGACCACCCGTTACGCACGAGAAGTAAAACCGATACGGTCGAGAGAGAGCCCGTGGGTGACTTCGGGCTTCCTGACGCAGCGTCGCGTCGGAGTCCCACACCCGAGAACGTGACGGCTGCGCACGCCGAGTGCCGGCCTAGGAGGACGAAGAATGTTCAGCACCAGCGAGGAGATGCTCGCCTACATCAAGGACGAAGGCGTCGAGATGGTCGACGTCCGCTTTTGCGACCTGCCCGGCATCATGCAGCACTTCACGGTGCCGGTGTCGTCGTTCGACCAGAGCGTCTTCGAGGACGGCCTGAACTTCGACGGCTCCTCGATCCGCGGGTTCCAGGCCATCAACGAGTCCGACATGTCGCTGTTCCCGGACGTGACCACGGCCTACATCGATCCTTTCCGCAAGTCGAAGACGCTCAACGTGAACTTCTTCATTCACGACCCGATCACCGGCGAGCCGTACTCACGCGACCCGCGCAACATCGCGCGCAAGGCGCTGGCCTATCTGTCGACCACCGGGATCGCCGACACCGCCTTCTTCGCCCCGGAGGCGGAGTTCTACATCTTCGACAGTGTTCGCTACTCCACCGATGTCAACCACGGCTTCTACCACATCGACTCGGTCGAGGGCTGGTGGAACTCCGGCAAGGAGGGTGAGGACAACCTCGGCTACAAGACCCGCTTGAAGGGCGGGTACTTCCCGGTCGAGCCCTACGACCACTACAGCGATCTGCGCGCCGACATGGTCAAGAACCTCGAGAAGTGCGGGCTCGTCGTCGAGCGCGCGCACCACGAGGTCGGCACCGCCGGACAGGCGGAGATCAACTACCGCTTCGACACGCTGCTGAAGTCGGCCGACGACGTGATGATGTTCAAGTACCTGGTGAAGAACACCGCGTGGGAGCAGGGCAAGTCCGTCACGTTCATGCCGAAGCCGATCTTCGGTGACAACGGGTCGGGCATGCACGTCCACCAGTCCCTGTGGCAGGACGGCGTGCCGCTGTTCTACGACGAGACCGGGTACGGCGGACTGTCCGACATGGCCCGCTGGTACATCGGGGGCATCCTCGAGCACGCCCCGTCGCTGCTCGCCTTCACCAACCCGACGGTGAACTCCTACCACCGTCTGGTGCCGGGCTACGAGGCCCCGATCTCGCTGGTCTACTCCTCCCGCAACCGCTCGGCCTCGGTGCGCATCCCGATCACAGGATCGAACCCGAAGGCCAAGCGCGTCGAGACCCGGTTCCCCGACCCGTCAGCGAACCCCTACCTCGCGTTCTCGGCGCTGCTGCTGGCCGGCCTGGACGGCATCCAGCGCAAGATCGAGCCGGCGGCCCCGATCGACAAGGACATCTACGAGCTCCCGCCGGACGAGATGGCCGAGATCGACCAGGTGCCGACGTCGCTCGACGCGGTGCTGATCGCCCTTGAGGAGGACCACGACTACCTGACGGCCGGCAACGTCTTCACGCCCG
Source organism: Nocardioides sp. (assembly GCA_049586475.1). Classification (GTDB taxonomy): domain Bacteria; phylum Actinomycetota; class Actinomycetes; order Propionibacteriales; family Nocardioidaceae; genus Nocardioides. The sequence continues at coordinate 3,575 of JBAVCA010000016.1, read as the reverse complement.
ACCTGATCGAGACGTGGATCGCCTACAAGCGCGAGCACGAGATCGCCCCCGTGGCGCTCCGCCCGCACCCGCACGAATTCGAGCTGTACTACGACATCTAGTCGCGTGTGCGCGTAGAGCTCGAACTCACCGTTCGAGCGCGAGGGCTTCGGTGTACCGGAGCCCTCGCCGCTTTTTTAAGTGCTCCTGCGCTATCGCTCCGGCCACGTGGACACGGCAGGATGCGACTGTGAGCAACGACACAGTGGTCTTGGGCTGTCCTGGGTGCGGGCACGAGTCGGCCGCGAAGTTCTGTCCCGAGTGCGGCACCGCCCTGCGAGCCCCATGCCCCGCGTGCGGGACGGCGGCGGCCGGGGGACAGTTCTGCGGTGAGTGCGGGTCCGCGCTGTCGGCGCCGGCGGCGCGACCGGCTGCGGTGGCGCCCGTGGCCGAGCGGCGCCTGACGTCGTTGCTGTTCGCCGACCTCGCCGGCTTCACACCGCTGGCGGAGAGCCGAGACCCGGAGGCGGTACGGGAGCTGTTGTCGGCGTACTTCCTTCGGGCTCGGGCGGTGGTCGAGCGTTATGGGGGGACGGTGGAGAAGTTCATCGGTGACGCCGTCTTCGCCGTGTGGGGCGTGCCCTCGGCGCGGGAGGACGACGCCGTGCTGGCGGTGCGGGCGGGGTTGGACCTCGTGAGCGCGGTGCACGCGCTGGGTGAGGAGCTCGGTGTCGAGGGCCTGGTTCTGCGCGTCGGGATCACGACCGGGCAGGTCGCGGTGAGCCTCGGCGCCGTCGGCGAAGGGATGGTCGCCGGGGACGCGGTGAACACCGCGGCGCGGGTCCAGTCGACCGCAACGCCTGGCCAGGTGTGGGTCGATGACACCACGCGCTCGTTGTCGATGGCGTCGGTGGCGTTCGAGGCAACCGGGTCGCACGTGCTCAAGGGCAAGTCGCTTCCGGCGGAGCTGTTCCGGGCGCTGCGCACGACGGCGGAGGTCGGCGGTGAGCAACGCGTCGACGGGCTGGAGGCGCCGTTCGTCGGTCGGGACCGAGAGCTTCGGCTGGTCAAGGAGCTGTTCCACGCCACGGGCGACGAGGGCCGGCCACGCCTGGTGCTGGTCGTCGGTGAGCCCGGGATCGGGAAGTCCCGACTGGCGTGGGAGTTCGAGAAGTACGTCGACGCGATCCCTTCGACGACGACGTGGTGGTTGCGGGGTCGATGCCTGTCCTACGGGTCGGGCATCGCGGGGTGGGTGGTGGCGGACATGTTCCGCAGCCTGCTGCGGGTCACCGCCGACGAGGGCGACGACGCGGTGAGGCAATCGCTGGAGAACCGCCTGGAGCAAGTGGTTGCCGACCCTGCCGAGCGCGCCGTGCTGAGGCCGCGGTTGCTGAGCCTTCTGGGCGTGGAGGACTCCACGTTCGAGCAGGGCGACCTGTTCGCCTGCTGGCGCGGGTTCGTCGAGGCGCTGACTCGGAATGGCAGTCAGGTGACGGTGCTGGTGGAGGACCTGCAGTGGGCCGATGACGGGAGTCTCGAGTTCCTGGAGCACCTGCTGACCGCCGCTGCTTCGCCGGTGATGGTGCTGGCACTGGCGAGACCGGAGATGAGCGAACGTCGAGCGGGACTCGGCTCCGGCCGACGATCCACCACCGTGTTCCTCGACCCGCTGCCAGATCCGGCGATGGGTGTGCTGGTCGACGGCCTCGTCGATGGGCTGCCGGGCCAGCTGCGCACCGGACTGGTCAGCCGCGCCGAGGGCGTCCCGCTGTACGCGGTCGAGACCGTCCGCAGCCTCGTCGACCAGGACATCGTCGTGGCCTCCAACGGCCGGTACGTCGTCGACGTGGCGAAGGCGGCAGCGCTGGACCTGGAGAACCTCGAGCCGCCGACCAGCCTGGCCGCGCTGATGGGGGCCCGACTGGATGCGCTGACCTCGGCCGAACGGCGGGTCGTGCAGGACGCCAGCGTGCTAGGGCTGACCTTCACCCGTACCGGCATGGAGGCGCTGGACTCCGGGGTCGACCTCGACAATGTCCTTCGCGGGCTGTGCCGACGGGAGATCTTCACCGTCGACACCGATCCCCGCAGCTCTGAGCGGGGTCAGTACCGGTTCGTGCAGGCGCTGCTGCGCGGCGTCGCGCACGACACCCTCTCCCGGCGCGACCGCCACGCCCGCCACCTGGCCGCCGCCGCGCACCTTGCGACCCTGCCCGACGGCGACGCGCTGGCGGCGCTGATCGCGACCCACCTCCTCGACGCACTGGCCGCCCTCCCTGACGACCCGGGCGCGAACGCGCTACAGGCTCGCGCCGCCGCACTGCTCGAGCAGGCCGCCCAGCATGCCGCCGAGACCGGCGCGCCCAGCGAGGCCGTCCGGCACTACGAGACCCTGCTCGAGCTGAGCTCCGACGACGCCACCGCCCTGCGGGTGCTGTCCCTCGTCAGCCGGCTGTTGTACCAGCTCGGCGACGCGCAGCAGTCGCACGACCACGCCCAGCGCGGCATGGACCTCGCCGAGCGACTGGGCAGCCCGGGGCACGACGTCCGCCTGTGGCGGGCTCAGACGCTCCTGGAAGGCGCTCAGCGACTCGAGGGACAGTCGACCGTCGACGTCGTCGCCGAGCTGTGGGACATCCTCGCCGCGACCGAGCACGACCCGGAACGGGCCGACCTTGCGGGCCGCGCGGCCCGGAACCTCGTGATCGGCAGGCAGGACGGGATCGTCACGCTGGCAGAGGCCGAGCGTGCCGCGCTGCGCGGTCTGGCCGCGGTCGAGCGACACGGCAGCGACGACGACGTCGACCTGATGCTCGACACGATGACCACGTGGGCCCAGGTGTCGGGCTACCGCCGCTTCGGCGGCTTCCTCAACCGGGCCAGCATCGAGCGGGCGGTGACCCCGACACGCGACTCCTTCCTCCGTCTCACCAACGGGGCGGTGACGCTGCTCCCGGACGATCCCCGGTCGGCCGCTGACCTCGCCGACCGGTCGCTGGCCCTGAGCGGACGCCTGGGGCTACCGGACCCGGGCTCCCGGAGCATCGCGACCTACGCGCGGTTGTTGGCGGGTCAGCTCGACGAGACCCGCGCCTACCTCGCGGAGATGGTGGACGGAGCAGTCTGGTCCTTCTGGTCGACCTACCAAGACTTTTCCCAGGCTCTGGTGGCGTGGGCCACCAGCGACGGTTCACTGCTTCCCCCCGAAGGATCGGCTGAGCAGTTCGGGCTCACCGGCGCCTATGCGGACAGCGCCGAAGCGATCCGCGCGGCACTGGGTGGACGGCTGCACGAGGCCGTCGAGCTCTCCGTGCGGTCCATCGACGCGCACGGGCGACTGTCCCCCTTGGGTGAGGACCTGCCCGTCGCCTGGCTGGTGACCGTCGACCTGCTGCTCGCCCTTGGCGACATGGACACCCTCGAGCGCGTCACCGCGGAGCTCGAGCAGATCCCGACCGGCCAGCGCTATCACCTGCTGCACGGCCAGCTGCTGCGCGCCCGCGCTCACCTGTCCGAGGACCCGGCGCCAGGCCTGCGCAACGCCGCCGGCGTGCTCGATGCCATGGGCGCGGCCTGGCCCGCTGCCGCCGTCC
>JBAVCA010000015.1:0-1597 GCA_049586475.1 Nocardioides sp. | reverse complement strand
CTGCGGCACTGGCCGCCAAGGTGCCCGACCCCCCGGCTCGGCCGAAGCACGAGCCGGGGCGACCAGCCGACCCAGGAACCACCTGAGCCGTGCTCGAATCACTCCGAGGCGGACTCGGACGCCTCGGCGCCGCTGTCGTCGCCGGCCGCGTCCTCGGACTCGTCGCGCTCGATGCCGGCCTCGGCCTCGGCCGTCTCCAGCTCGGCCTCGAGAGACTCGGCGCTCTGCTGCTCGGTCACGTTCACGATCAGCGTCTCGGGGTCGAGGAGCAGGGTGGACCCGGCGGGGAGCGTGAGCTCGGAGGCCAGGATCTGGGTGCCTGCCTCGAGGCCCTCGACCGAGACCAGGATGTACTCGGGGATGTTGATCGCCTCGGCCTCGACCTGGATCGTCGAGTGACCGGTGACGACCACGGTGCCACGCGCAGCCTCGCCCTCGAGGTGCACCGGCACCTCGACGTGGACCTTCTCGCCCTTGATGATGGCGACGAAGTCGATGTGCTCGAGAGTGCGGCGGATCGGGTCGACCTGGACCTGCTTGGTCAGGGCGAGGTGCGAGGAGCCGTCCAGGTCGATCTCGAGCAGGGAGTTGGCCCCACCGTGCTTCAGCGCCATCCACGTGTCGTGGCCCGGCAACGTGAGGTGGATCGGCTCCGCGCCGTGGCCGTAGATCACCGCAGGAACCTTGTCGGCGCGACGGATCCGGCGCGCGGCGCCCTTGCCGAACTCGGTGCGGGTCTCGGCCTTGATCTTCTCGGCAGCCATGATGTGTCTCCTCTGGGTTGGGTCCCGGAACGTCGGGGATGATGCAGGCATCGGGCCCCGGCGGAAACAGAGAACGCCGCGCGACAGCGCGGCGTCCAGGAGTATCTGGTCAACCGGCCCTGTCGATCACGGAGTCTGAACTCCCTCGCCGAGGCAACCTGAAGATTCTAGACGCCTCGGCCGAACGGCACGAATCGGCACCACAGCAGCTTCGTGGCGGTGCCACGGAGGGACGGCGAGCAGGAGCGTTCCGTAGGGTCGCCCGCGTGTCCCTCACTCTCGATGAGGCGCGTCAGCGCGCCGCCACGCTCAGCGATGTCTCGTACGCCATCGACTTCGACCTCACCACCGCCGGCGAGGCTGCGACGGGAGGGCCCCCCGCGCGGTTCGGGAGTCGCACGACGGTCCGTTTCACCGCTGCCGCGGCGACCACCTTCCTCGAGCTGACGGATGCGACCGAGGTGAGGGTCACCCTCGACGGGGAGGTCGTGGAGCCGTCCTACGACGGTCGCCGTCTGCACCTGAGCGGGCTCAGCGGGGAGCACGAGGTGGTCGTCGACGCACAGGTGCCCTACGTGACCGACGGCGACGGGATGCACCGCTTCACCGACCCTGCTGACGGCGCCACCTACACCTGCGCCTACCTCGGCATGGACGTCGCTCAGCGGGTCTTCCCCTGCTTCGACCAGAACGACCTCAAGGCCCGCTTCACCTTGACGGTCCGAGCCGACCCGACGTGGACCGTGCTGGCCAACGGGCGCGCGACGTGGCCGGCCCCGTCGGACGGACGGTGGGAGTTCACCGAGACCTTGCCGATCCCGACCGCGATGTTC
>JBAVCA010000014.1:0-4270 GCA_049586475.1 Nocardioides sp. | reverse complement strand
GATGCCGGTGACCGGTGTGACCTGCTGATCAAGCACGGCGTGAAGGTGGCCTCGTTCGCGCTGGCTCCCAAGCCGGACCTGATCAAGAAGCTCAAGGACCACGGCATCGTGGTGATGCCGTCCATCGGCGCCGCCAAGCACGCCGTCAAGGTGGCCTCCTGGGGCGCGGACGCGGTGATGGTGCAGGGCGGCGAGGGCGGTGGCCACACCGGACCGGTGCCCACCACTCTGCTCCTGCCGACCGTGCTGGACGCCGTCGACCTCCCCGTGATCGCCGCCGGTGGCTTCTTCGACGGCCGTGGTCTCGCCGCGGCACTGTCGTACGGCGCCGCCGGCATCGGCATGGGCACCCGCTTCCTGCTCACCCAGGACTCCGCGGTGCCGCAGGCGGTCAAGGACCTGTACCTCACCCATGACCTGACCGGCACCGTGGTGACGGCGAAGGTCGACGGAATGCCGCACCGCATGCTGCGGACCGATCTGGTGGAGTCGCTCGAGGGCACCAGCGCGCTCAAGCGCTTCGGCCCGACCGTGCGTCGCACGCTGGAGTTCAAGAAGGACTCCGGCATGAGCTGGCGCGACTTGGCCAAGGACGGGCGAGCGATGAAGAAGACGCAGGGTCGTTCTCTGGGGCAGATGGCGCTCGCTGCCAATACCCCGGTGATGCTCAAGGCGGGTCTCGTCGACGGCGACACCTCGGCCGGGGTGCTGGCCTCAGGGCAGGTCGTGGGTGTCATCGACGACCTGCCGACCTGCGAGGTACTGATCGAGCGGATCGTGCTGGAGGCCGTCGCAGAGCTGCGCCGGGCCTCGGCCTACGTCAGCTGAGGCGAGGGCTGGAGCGGGGCGCCGGGCTGCAGGTCGAACGCCCGGCCCATCTCCCGGTAGCCCAGCTGCTCGTTGACGTCGATCATGAATCCGTTGGACTCCGCGTTCCAGGTGTCCACCTCGGCGACCTGCGGCTGGGTCTCTGCGCGAGCCAGAGCAGCATCCGAAGTGTCGTGCAGTCACGCACCACCCGCCCCGTAGGCTGGCCACGTGACCCAGGAGCCGACGCCGCGCCGCGCCGCGCACCTGATCGACCCCGATGCGCCGCGCAAGCAGTCCACCCCGGAGGACCGGGCCCGGCTCGAGCGCGTGCAGCGCACCGTGATGTCGGTGCTCGTGGGGACCACGATCTTCCACCTGTCGATCGGAATGGTGATCGGCGCCGCCTTCATCGACGACAGCGAGCGCGTCGCCCAGGTAGGCCTGTGCCTCCTCGGCGGTGCGTTCGGCGTCATCGCGGTGATGGCGGCCTTCGCCATCCACCGCCAGGCCTTCACCCCCGCAAAGCTGGGCATCGCCCTGGCGATCGGCTCGATCCCCACTCTCGTGGGGCTCTACGTCATCGTTCTGAGCTGACCGCTCCCGCGCTCCACTGGTAGCGCCCGGTTGGTGTCGAGTCGGCGTGTTTAGGCGCCGACTCGGCGCTGCGGTGAAGGTCGAGTCGGCGTGTTTAGACGCCGACTCGGCCCACAGGGAGAGGACATGATTGTCAGAGGCGCTCGATGATCGTGACGTTGGCCTGGCCGCCGCCCTCGCACATGGTCTGCAGGCCGAAGCGTCCGCCGGTGCGCTCGAGCTCGTTGAGCATGGTGGTCATCAGCCGGGTGCCGGTGGCGCCGATCGGGTGACCCAAGGCAATGCCGCCGCCGTTGACGTTCACCTTGTCGTGCGGCGCACCGGTTTCCTTCATCCAGGCCAGCACGACCGAGGCGAAGGCCTCGTTGCACTCGAAGAGGTCGATGTCGTCGATGCTCAGCCCGGTCTTGGCCAGGGCGTGCGCGGTGGCCCGGATCGGGCCGGTGAGCATCCAGACCGGGTCGTCACCGCGCACCGAGAGGTGGTGGATGCGCGCGCGGGGCTCGAGCGAGTGGTCGGCTACTGCCTGCTCGGAAGCGATCAGCATCGCGGTCGAGGCGTCGCAGATCTGTGAGGCGACTGCTGCGGTGATCCGGCCGCCGGGGGCCAGCGGCTGCAGGCCGGCCATCTTCTCCAGCGAGGTCTCCCGCGGGCACTGGTCGGTGTCGAACACGGTGCCGTCGGGCAGCGTCACGGACTCGATCTCGCTGACGAAGCGGCCCTCGGCGATCGCCGTGCGGGCGCGCTCGTGCGAGGCCAGAGCGAAGATCTCCATGTCCTCACGCGAGATGTCCCACTTCTCCGCGATCATCTCGGCGGAGTTGAACTGCGAGACCTCGACGTCGCCGTAGCGAGCCTGCCACCCGGGCGACTCGGCGAACGGGGTGGAGAAGCCGTACTGCTGGCCGGCGTACATCGCGGCCGAGATCGGGATCGCCGACATGTTCTGCAGCCCCCCGGCGACCACGAGGTCCTGGGTGCCGGACATCACGCCCTGTGCGGCGAAGTGCACCGCCTGCTGCGAGGACCCGCACTGCCGGTCGATCGTCACCCCTGGCACGTGGTCGGGGAGACCCGCAACCAGCCAGGCCGAGCGAGCAACGTCGCCGGCCTGGGAGCCGATCGTGTCGCAACAACCCATGATCACGTCGTCGACCGCGCCGGGGTCCACGCCTGTACGGCGCATCAGCGCAGCAAGGGTGTGCGCGCCGAGGTCTGCGGAGTGGACGCCGGCAAGGGCGCCACCGCGCTTGCCGACCGGCGTCCGGACGGCGTCGATGATGTAGGCCTCGGTCACGAGGTGAGATCTCCTGGGTTCGGCTGGTTCGGCTGGATGGGTTGGGCGATTCCGTCGAGCAGGATGCTGAGGTATTGCCGGGCGACGACGTCGTGGGTGAGCTTGCCCCCGGGTCGATACCACGCCACGGCCACCCACACGGTGTCGCGGATGAATCGGTAGGTGAGCTCGACGTCGAGCTCAGCGCGTAGTACGCCAGAACGCACTCCGTTCTCGAGCAGGGTGATCCAGACTGCTCGCGACTGGGCGTTGCGCTCGGCGAGGTAGCCGAACCGCTCGAAGCGGCCGAGGTAGCCCGCATCGTTCTGGAAGATGGCGACCTCGTCGCGGTGTCGGTCGATCGCCTCGAAGGACACCGTCACGGCACGCTCGAGCTGGGTGCGCGCGTCGTCGTCGCTGAGCAGGATCGCGTCGTAGGCGCCGAACAGCTCGGCCTGAAAGCTCGAGAGGATCTCGTCGACCATCGACTCCTTGGAGTCGAAGTGGTGATACAAGCTCCCGGACAGGATGCCGGCAGCATCCGCGATGTCACGGACCGTGGTCTTGGTGAAGCCCTTGGTCGCGAAAAGACCCGCGGCGATCGTCAGCAGCTCGCCGCGACGATTCGGCGTCGGCTCGGCCTTTGACTGCGCGGTCATGGCCTCAGGCCTGCTGACTGCTGACGGCGACGACCTCGCCGGTCATGTACGAGGCGTAGTCGCTGGCCAGCATCACCATCACGTTCGCGATCTCCCACGGCTCGGCCGCGCGGCCGAAGGCCTCGCGCTGCTTGAGCTCGGCAAGCAGGTCGTCAGAGGTCACCTTGGCCAGGAACGGATGCATCGCCAGGCTCGGGCTCACGGCGTTGACCCGGATGCCGTGCGGGGCCAGGTCGATCGCGCTGCAGCGCGTCAGCGCCATCACCCCAGCCTTCGCAGCGGCGTAGTGGGCCTGACCCTCCTGGGCTCGCCACCCGATCACGGAGGCGTTGTTGACGATCACGCCCTTACGACCCGAGGCGACGAAACGCTGGCCTGCGGCGCGGACGCAGCGGAACGTGCCGGTGAGGGTGATGTCGAGCACCTTCAGCCACTGCTCGTCGGTCATCTCCAGCACGCTCGCGGTGCCGCCGAGACCGGCGTTGTTGATCATGATGTCGACCCCGCCGACCTCGTCGGCCAGGTCCAGGAGCGCACCGACCTGGGCCTCGTCGGTGACGTCGCAGACCATCTGGCGCACCCGGTCGGCGCCGAACTCAGCAGCCAGCGACTGCTCGGCCTCGGCGAGCCGGCGCGCGTGGGTATCGGAGAAGACCACGGCCTTGGCGCCCTCCTCCAGCACCCGGCGTACGACGGCCGCACCGATGCCGGCGCCGGCGGCGGCCGTCACCACGGCGACCTTCCCGCGTAGGAGGTCGTGCCCGGGTACGTAGTCAGGGGCGGGCTGCTCGGGGCGGTGCGTGGTCATGGGGTCTCCTCGATGAGGGCGGACGCGGACGCGGGTGCGGGCGCGGGGTTGCGGGCGGGAGCGGGCGTGGCGCCGCGCGGCTCTCGCGGAAGGCCGAGCACCCGCTCGGCGAGGATGTTCTTC
>JBAVCA010000013.1:0-4679 GCA_049586475.1 Nocardioides sp. | reverse complement strand
CAGCCGTGTGGCACCACGACGACCCCTCGCGCGACGTCCTCGGTGAGGGACACGCTCACCTCCACGGACCCGGTCGGGCTGCTCACCTCGACCCGGGATCCGTCGGTGATGCCACGCTCCGAGGCATCGGCCGGGTGGAGCAGTGCGGCGTTGCCGTCGGGCTGCCGGATGTGGGAGTTGTTGTGCATCCACGAGTTGTGCGAGCGGCGGTCGCGACGCCCGATCAGGCGCAGCACCCCGGGCCGGGACAGCTCGGCCTCGGCTGCCAGCAAGCGTGCGAGGTCGGCGACCAGGTCGGCGGGTGCGAGATCGACCAGTCCGTCCTCGGTGGCGACCCGCGAGCCCAGGAACGACCCGGGCTCGGTCGGGGGCAGCAGGACGCCCTCGGGTCGGCGCTTGAGCTCTCGCAGCGTCGTGCGGCGGCCCCACCGAAGGAGGCCGGCGAGCAGGTGCTCGAAGGTGATCTGCGGTGAGCGGGGAAGCCGGCGCAGAAGTCGGTTGAGGCGAGGGAATGCGTGCGCCGCCGTCGCTCCCCACGGGCTCACCCCCGAAGCCAGCGCCAGGTCGGAGAAGATCTGCCACTCGGTGCGCCGCTGCGCCGCGGGCGCCACGACTGCCGGTGTCCATTGGGCGTGCGGCACGATCTGCAGGGACTGGTGCGAGGCCGGGAAGTCGCTGCGCTCGAGCATGTCGGTCGCAGGCAGCACGTAGTCGGCGTAGGCCGCGGTCTCGTTGCGATAGAGGTCGACGCTGACCATCAGGTCCAACCCTGGCAAGGCCTCGGCCAGTGCTCCGCCCGGTACCGAGTGCACGGGGTTGCCCGCGGTGACGAAGAGCGCTCGCACCCGATCGGGGTGGTCAGTGGTGATCTCGCCGGCCAGCGCCGCGACCGGAAATGCTCCGGCGACGCGGTGCCAGCGGCCGTCGGTGGTGCGATGCTCGTCGAAGCGCCCAAGACCCACGAGGCCGGCGAGCTTGACGGTGTCGAACGCACCGCGTGGGACCAGGAGTCCTCCGCGGCGATCGAGGTTGCCGGTGATCAGGTTGATGCCCTGGATCAGCCAGTAGGACAACGAGCCGAAGGGGCCCATGTTGACCCCGGTGGAGCAGTACAGCGCAGCGCCCTTCCCGGAACCCGTCGAGGCGGCGGCGTACGACGTGGCGAGGTCGCGGATGGTCGCCGCCGGCACGCCCGTGACCGCGGCTGCGCGCTCGGGCGTCCACGGCGCACCGGCAGCAACGAACTCGTCCACCCCCCGCGCGACCTTGCGCATCGGAGCGAGGTCGAGCCCGATCTCGACCGTCAGGACGTGCAGCATCGCGGCGAGCAGGTAGGCGTCGGTACCGGGCCGGATCGGCAGGTGCTCGCCGACACGTCGGGCGGTCTCGGTGCGGCGCGGGTCGACGATCACTACCCGACCGCCGCGCTCGGTGATCGAGGTCAGCACTCCGGCCGCGTCCGAGACCTGCAGCACCGACATCTGGCTGACCAGCGGGTTGGAGCCCAGGCACATGAAGAACTCGACGTGCTCGAAGTCGGGCACGGGGTGCACCAGGGAGAGCCCGTACATCTCGGTGGAGACGTGGAACTTGTTGTTGACGTCGATCGAGTGCGACGCGAAGACGTTGGGGGAGCCGAGCGCCTCGATGTAGGCCGTCGACATCACGGTGCCTGCCAACGAGAAGAAGGTCGGGTTGCCCTGATACATCGCCAGCGCCCGGGGTCCGTGCTCGTCGACGATCGCGCGCACGCTGGCGCCGATCTCGGCCAGCGCCTGCTCCCAGCTGATCTCGACCAGCTCGCCGTCGACTCGCTTGAGGGGCACGTCGACGCGGTCCGGGTCGTGGTGGAGGGCACCGAGACCGAGGCCCTTCACGCAGCAGTAGCCCTGGGTGACGGGGTGGTCGCGGTCGGGGCTGACCTTCACGACGCGCTCGTCGCCGGTGGCGAGGTCGGTGTCGACGTCCACGACCAGTCCGCAGTGGACCTCGCAGATCCGGCAGAACGTGCGCAGGCTGCGGGTCACGGTGTCTCCTTGTCGGGCGGCCCCGGCGGGGTCTGGTGCAGAGGCTATGCGAGACGGACCCGACCCCACCCCGGAAGGGAAAGCCGAAGTCGGCGGGCTGTGGCAAGGTCGAAGCACTGGCGAGGAAACCCGCCCACGATCCCGGACCGACCGAACCGAAGGTGTCGCCATGACCGACAGCCAGACCGACCAGACCGACGACCGCCACCTCCTGGGAGTCAGCGACGTCGCCGCCGAGCTCCTCGACGACTGGCGATGGTTGCTCGGCGGGCTCCACGCCCGCTTCGCGACCGGCGACTTCGCCACCGGGCTGCGCCTGGTCGAGGCAATCGGCGCCGCCGCCGAGGCGGCCGACCACCACCCCGACATCGACCTTCGCTATCCGTTCGTCCAGGTGAGCCTGCGCTCGCACGACGTCGGCGGGGTCACCCAGCGCGACGTGCGCCTGGCGCGGGAGATCACTGACGCCGCCGGACGCCTGGGCGCCTCCGCCGACGTGGCCTCGCTCTCCCTTCTCGAGCTGGGGCTGGACACCGCTGCCCACGAGGACATCCGACCGTTCTGGGCCGCCGTGCTCGGGATCGAGATCGGGGACCCCGACGACGAAGTGCGCGACGGCGCCGGGCTACTGCCCACGGTGTGGTTCCAGGCCGCGCCGACGGCCACGCAACCCTCCGACCAGCGGTGGCACCTCGACATCACGGTCGCCCCCGAGATCGCCGAGCAGCGGGTGCAGGCCGCGCTGGAGGCGGGTGGCACCTTGGTGAGCGACGCCCGCCGACCGTCGTTCTGGGTGCTGGCAGACGCCCAAGGCAACCAGGCATGTATCTGCACGCCCCTGGGCCGGACCGAGACGGTTCCGGTCGACGACTGACCGAGCTGACCGTGCCGGGCCGTCCGCATCCCGGGACCGTCGTCCCACAATATGGGATCGTGGCACACTGATCGACGGCATCGCGCGCAGAGCAGCTAGGGTGAAGACATGTTCCAGCACCTTCTTGTACCCATGCGACGCGCCGGCTGACCACCTCAGCCCGCGCGTCACCCCTCGTTGCCTTGTGGCCGGGGGGTTTTTTGTTGCCCTACCGAACAATCAGCACGCACCCCGCACCAGCACCGCACGAGCAAGGGAATTGAGTCGATGAGCGCAGCTAGAGCAGGCGAGGCAATGTCAGGCGCCCAGAGCCTGATCAAGTCGCTGGAGGCAGCCGGCACCGAGAACATCTTCGGTATCCCCGGCGGGGCGATCCTGCCGGCCTACGACCCCCTGATGGATTCCTCGATCCGCCACATCCTCGTCCGCCACGAGCAGGGCGCGGGTCACGCGGCCCAGGGGTACGCCTCGGCCACCGGCCGCGTGGGTGTCTGCATGGCGACCTCGGGACCGGGCGCAACCAACTTGGTCACCCCGATCGCCGACGCCCACATGGACTCGGTGCCGATGGTGGCGATCACCGGCCAGGTGGGGGCCTCGATGATCGGCACCGATGCCTTCCAGGAGGCGGACATCCGCGGCATCACGATGCCGATCACCAAGCACAACTTCCTGGTCACCGATCCCGCCGACATCCCGCGGACGATCGCAGAGGCTTTCCACATCGCCTCGACCGGTCGCCCCGGCCCGGTGCTCGTCGACGTCGCCAAGTCAGCCCTCCAGGCCCAGACAACCTACGACTGGCCCGCCGAGCTGCACCTGCCCGGCTACCGCCCGGTGACCAAGCCGCACGCCAAGCAGATCCGCGAGGCGACCCGGCTGATCCTCGAGGCGCGCCGTCCGGTGCTCTACGTCGGTGGCGGCGTCATTCGCGCCGCAGCCTCCGGTGAGCTCGCTTCCCTGGCGGCGCTCACCGGGATGCCCGTGGTGACGACCCTGATGGCGCGCGGAGCATTCCCCGACAGCCATCTTCAGCACCTCGGCATGCCGGGGATGCACGGGACCGTGGCTGCGGTCGCCGGCCTGCAGCGCAGCGACCTCATCATCAGCCTCGGTGCTCGCTTCGACGACCGGGTGACCGGCAACCTCGACTCCTTCGCGCCCGGCGCCAAGGTCATCCACGCCGACATCGATCCGGCCGAGATCGGCAAGAACCGCCACGCCGACGTGCCGATCGTCGGCGATGTCCGTGAGGTGCTGCTCGACCTGATTGCGGCCCTGAAGAGCGAGCAGGATGCCGGCAACACCGGCGACTACGAGGCATGGGTCGAGTTCCTCAGCGGCGTGAAGGCGACCTACCCGCTCGGCTACGAGACGCACGCTGACGGTGGCCTCGCCCCGCAGTACGTCATCGAGCGACTCGGCGCGATCGCCGGCCCCGACACGATCTTCACCTCCGGCGTGGGGCAGCACCAGATGTGGGCCGCTCAGTTCATCAAGTACGAGAACCCGCGCACCTGGATCAACTCCGGTGGCCTGGGGACGATGGGCTTCGCGGTGCCGGGAGCGATGGGTGCCAAGGTCGGCTGCCCCGACGCCACGGTGTGGGCCGTCGACGGCGACGGCTGCTTCCAGATGACCAACCAAGAGCTCGCGACCTGCGCGATCAACGACATCCCGATCAAGGTCGCCATCATCAACAACGAGTCGCTCGGCATGGTGCGTCAGTGGCAGACGCTCTTCTACAACGAGCGCTACTCCAACACCGACCTGCACAC
>JBAVCA010000012.1:0-5560 GCA_049586475.1 Nocardioides sp. | reverse complement strand
ACCCGCACCCGGGAGACCTACCCGACCACCCGCTACGAGATGGCCGGGGGGTGCTACACGATGCGCACTGCCCGCGGCGCCTACGCGGTCCGCGAGGGCAACCAGATCCTGGCCAGCGACGTCCCGCGCCGCAAGGCCATGCGGTTCACCTTCCAGGCCACCCGACTCGGCGGTTACCTCCTCTACCTCCGCGGCGAGAAGTTCCTGGCCGGCAAGAAGGGAAGCGCGGTCACCGCCAACAACCCCAGCCGCGTGGCTGACTGGATCGTCAAGCGCGGCGAGCCCACCCGCCTCGGAGCGATCCAGGGCAAGCCCCTGCGCCGCTACACCTTCGAGCTGCGCAACGGTCGCGGCCTGACCGACCGCGACGGCGAGCTGCGCACCGGCCACACCGCCAAGCCGTTCGTGCTGCAGAAGTCGAAGAACTGTCTTCCCTTCCCGGAGGCCGAGGTCAACGTCGAGGGAGACCCCACGGCCGGCGTCAGCGACATCCAGGAAGTGCGCGGATACGTCGACGCGCACACCCACGGGATGGCGTTCGAGTTCCTGGGCGGCAACGCCCACTGCGGCCGCCCGTGGCACAAGTGGGGCGTCACCTATGCGCTGCGTGACTGCGCCGACCACACCTACACCGGCGGCAACGGAGCGCTCCTGGAGGCCTTCCTGTCCGGCGAGCCGAGCCACGACCCGGTCGGCTGGCCGACGTTCAAGGACTGGCCCGCACCCGACTCGTTGACGCACGAGGGCACCTACTACAAGTGGATGGAGCGCGCTTGGCGCGGCGGTCAGCGCCTCTTCGTCAACCTCTTGGTCGAGAACAACAAGCTCTGCGAGATCTACCCGCTCAAGCGCAACAGCTGCGATGACATGGACTCGATCAGGCTCCAGGCCAAGGACATGTACGCCTTCCAGGACTACATCGACGCCCAGTGGGGCGGTCCGGGCAAGGGTTTCTACCGGATCGTGAAGACCCCCTTCGAGGCGCGGCAGGTCATCAACGAGGGCAAGCTCGCCGTCATCATGGGCATCGAGACGAGCGTTCCGTTCGGCTGCACCTTCAAGTACGTTGCCGGCGACGACGCCTCAGCCTGCACCGCCCAGGACATCACCGCCCAGATCAACGAGATGCACCAGCTCGGGGTGCGCCAGATGGAGCTGGTGAACAAGTTCGACAACGCCCTGGCGGGAGTCGCCGGCGACGGCGGCTCCACAGGCGTGGTCATCAACGGCGCCAACTTCTTGGAGACCGGCACCTTCTGGAACATGAAGACCTGCGATCCCGCCGACACCGAGAACTCCGACAGGCCCCAGGTCGCCTTCCCCGAGATCTCGGCCGAGCAGCAGGACGCGCTCTTCGGCGCGGTCGGCGCCATCTTCGGCGGACCGCTGCCGGCGGTCCCGCTCTACCCGCCGCCGGCGCACTGCAACCAGCGCGACCTGACCTCGCTCGGCGAGCACACCATCCGCGAGCTGGCCGCCCGCGCCATGATCTTCGACCCCGACCACCTCAGCGTGCGCTCACGCAACAGCGCCCTGGACGTCATCGACGACCTCGGCTACCAGGGCGTCATCTCCAGCCACTCGTGGTCGACGCCCGACGCCTACGCCCGCATCTACCAGCAGGGCGGCTTCATCACCCCGTACGCCGGGGACTCGACCGGGTTCGTGGACAAGTGGCGCCAGCACATCGCCTGGGCCGACGAGCGGTACTACTGGGGCATGGGCTTCGGTGCCGACATGAACGGACTGGGCGCCCAGGGCGACCCCCGGGGCAGCGACGTCGCCAACAAGGTCACCTACCCCATCACGGGACTGGGCGGCGTGACGCTGAACAGGCAGCAAGCCGGCGAACGCGTCTACGACATCAACGTCGACGGCGTCGCGCAGTACGGCCTGTACCCCGACTGGGTCGCAGACCTCAGCAAGGTGGCGAGCACCTCGGGCGGCGCGGCCGAGGGTGCGGCGATCTTCGACGACATGGGCCGTGGGGCCGAGGCGTACTTGCAGATGTGGGAGCGCGCCTACGGGATCGCTCCCGACTCCTGCCGCAACCCCGACCTGCGGACCACCGTCGAGCAGGTGAAGCGCCAGGTCGTCAAGGGCATGTCGACGACCGAGGTGATGGTGAAGGTCGGCCAGCCGTACGAGCGGCTCGGCTCGTCCTACGGCGTGTGCGCGACGGCTGCGGATGGCAAGTCGACGCTCGTGCACATCGACTTCTCCGAGGCAGGGGTCGTGACCGGGGTCCGCGCCTGACCGCTGCGACGGCGGTCGGGTTACCTCTGGGTACGATTCCTCTCACCCAGTGGAAGCCGGACGTGGCGTCCCGCGCCCCCTAGGCTCGATTCGTCCGCGGAGGTGTCCGCGGCAGACCGCTCGACCCGGGAGTCCAACGCATGTTCCAGACCATCGTCACCGTCCTGACCCTCGCCCTCACGGCCTGGGCCGTCGTGGCTGTCACCCTGACCGTGCGCCGGATGACGGCGGTGATCAAGATCGGTCAGCCCGTGGCGGGTCGCACCGACGAGCCGCTGCGCCGCACGGTGACGATGTTCAAGGAGACCTTCGGGCACACCCGGATGCTCCAGTGGACCTGGGTCGGGATCATGCACTGGTTCGTCTACCTGGCCTTCATCATTCTCAGCACCGCCGTGGCGACGGCCTACATCCAGCTCTTCGACCCCTCGTTCGTGCTCCCGATCGTCGGCCACTGGTATCCCGTCGAGTGGGTGCTGGAAGCCATCGGTCTGCTGGGCACGATCGGCATCGTCTTCCTCATCTACTACCGGCAGAAGCACCACCCGCGCACCGAGGGCCGCTCGAGCCGCTTCTTCGGCTCCACCATGTGGCAGGCCTACTTCGTGGAGGCATTCGTGCTTCTCGAGGGTTCGGCGATCCTCTTCATCCGCGGAGCCGAGTACAAGCTGATCGCCGCCGAGGGCGGGCTCTACGGCGAGCGCAGCCACTTCCCGCTCGCCGGCTACCTCGGTGACGTCCTCTACCCCGACTCCATCAGCTCGTTGGAGAACATCATCTACGCCATCGCGGTCTTCAAGATCGTGCTCGCGATGATCTGGCTGCTCGTCATCGCCAAGAACATGACCATGGGCGTCGCCTGGCACCGCTTCACCGCTTGGCCGAACATCTGGTTCAAGCGCGAGTCCTCCGGCCGCACCGCCCTGGGTGCCGTCAAGCCGCTCACGTCCGATGGCAAGCCGATCACCCTCGACGACCTCGATGACCTCGACGAGGACTCCAAGCTCGGCGTCGGCGCCGTCGAGGACTTCTCCTGGAAGGGCATCCTCGACTTCACCACGTGCACCGAGTGCGGTCGCTGCCAGTCGCAGTGCCCGGCCTGGAACACCGAGAAGCCGCTGTCGCCCAAGCTTCTGATCACGGCGTTGCGGGACGCGACCTACGCCAAGGCTGCTTACCTCACCGCTCCCGAGGACGAGCGCGAGGCGCTTCTCGAGGCCGACCCGGAGCTCCGCAAGGAGGTCGAGCGCCCACTGGTGGGCGACACCGGCGGCCACGAGGGCGGCCTGGAGGACGGCGAGTGGTTCTACAACCCCACCAACGGCTCGGCTGTCATCGACTCCGAGGTGCTGTGGAACTGCACCTCCTGCGGCGCCTGCGTGCAGCAGTGCCCGGTCGACATCGAGCACGTCGACCACATCATCGACATGCGTCGCCATGCTGTGCTGGTCGAGTCCAACTTCCCCTCCCAGCTCAACGGGCTCTTCAAGGGCCTGGAGAACAAGGGCAACCCGTGGAACATGTCCAGCACCGCTCGGATGGACTGGGCCAAGGGCCTCGACTTCGAGGTCAAGGTCGTGGGCGAAGATCTGGACTCCCTGGACTCCGTCGACTGGTTGTTCTGGGTCGGCTGTGCCGGTGCCTACGAGGACCGCGCCAAGAAGACCACCCGCGCTGTGGCCGAGCTGCTCGACATGGCTGGCGTGACGTTCGGCGTCCTCGGAAACGGCGAGACCTGCACCGGTGACCCAGCGCGCCGCGCCGGGAACGAGTTCGTCTTCCAGGGCCTGGCCCAGCAGAACGTGGAGACGCTGAAGGAGTTCCGGGTCAAGAAGGTCGTCTCGACCTGCGCCCACTGCTTCAACACGCTCAAGAACGAGTACGCCGAGTTCGGCATCGAGCTCGAGGTCGTGCACCACACGCAGCTGCTCAACCGACTGGTTCGCGAGGGCAAGCTGACTCCGGTCAAGGACGGCGCCGGCGCGGCCAAGCGCTCGATCACCTACCACGACCCGTGCTTCATCGGCCGCCACAACGGCGTGTACACCCCACCCCGGGAGCTGCTCGAGATCCTGCCCGGCGCCGAGTTCGTCGAGATGGAACGCAACTCCGAGCGGTCCTTCTGCTGCGGCGCCGGTGGTGCCCGCATGTGGATGGAAGAGAACATCGGCTCTCGGATCAACGTCAACCGCACCATCGAGGCCGTCGAGACCGGAGCCGACCAGATCGCGGTCGGGTGCCCGTTCTGTCGGGTGATGCTCTCCGACGGGCTCACCGCGCAGCAGGCCAAGGGCGAGGCCCGCGAGGAGGTCGAGGTCCTCGACATCGCTCAGATGCTGCTCGCCTCGGTCAAGGGCGAGCAGGCGACCAAACTCGCTCCCGGGACCGGTGCAGCTGCAGAGACCGGCAGCGGCACTACCGAGACCGTGTCGAAGGCCGAGGAGTCGGTGGCGACGAAGGCCGAACCCGAGGCGGGTGACGTCACCAGCACCGAGGACCCCGACAACACCGTCACCGACACCGAGGACGCCGGCCCGCTGGCGAAGGCCTCGGGTGGCTCGTCGCTCTTCGACGACGCCGCCGACACCGAGGGCGAGACCGCCAACGCGGACAAGGCGCCCACCGAAGAGGCCGCAGCAGCCAAGCCGGCCGGGTCCGGCGGATCACTGTTCGACGTCAGCGAGTCATCAGGATCGTCAGAGGCGACCGCGCCCCCCGCTGCCAAGACCGAGCCCGCAGACGCGCCTGATGCGGCATCTGATGGGGCGCAGCCGGAGGACGGCGCAGGGCAGAAGGCCGACGGCCTCGGTGGGGGCTCGCTCTTCGACCTTGGTGGTGACGAGCCGCAGCCGGCTGCTGCAGCTGAGTCTGAGCCCACCGAGACTGCGCCACCTGCTGAGGCCGCCACTGAAATCCCCGCCGAAGGCTCTGCAGCGACCGAGCCGAAGACCGAGGCCGCGCCTCAGCAGACGACCGACCTGGGCACCGGAGGTTCGCTGTTCGATCTCGAGGCGCCGGCGGAGCCGGTCGCATCAGCGAAGCCCGTCGCCGAAGCAACGCCTGAGCCTGACACCTCGACGGCCGACTCTCGCGAGACCGACGAGACCGAGAAGGCCGAGCAGGTCGAGAAGGCCGAGCCTGCCCCGGTGGCCGAACCTGCCCCGGTCGAGGACCTCGGCTCTGGTGGGTCACTGTTCGACATCGCAGCGGCTGAGCCGGCGCAGCAGCGGGCCGCGACATCAGAAGCCGAACCCGCGCCCAAGGTCACGGCACCGCAGGAGGCCGAGACCGTAACAGGCCAGGG
>JBAVCA010000011.1:0-14514 GCA_049586475.1 Nocardioides sp. | reverse complement strand
AGGCCAAGGAGGTCGGCCTCATCGTTCACGTCGTCCCGGACGTCGAGGCGCTGGCCAAGGCGCACGAGATCGCCGACGCCATCGCCGCGAACGGTCCGGTCGCCGTCCAGGCGATCCTGAAGACGATGCGCGACTCCGAGGGCAAGCACGAGAACGACTGCTGGGCCGACGACGCCCGGGTGGGCGCTGCAGTTTTCGCCTCCGACGACGCCAAGGAAGGACCTCGCGCGTTCGCCGAGAAGCGCAAGCCGGCGTTCACCGGCCACTAGCCGACCAGCAGGAGGGGGCCTCAGACAGGGTAGAGCGGCAACGAACGGCGTGGCTCGAAGACGAACGTTGCTCCCGTGCTGAAGCGGGTCACCGCTACCTCCTCGGGCTCGGGCGCAGGCTCGTCGCGTCGTACGACGGCGAGCGTCCAGGTGTCATCGTCAGGGTCGGCGGCAGCACGCTCCACCTCGACGTCGAGGTAGGGATCGGCGGCGCGGACGATCGCCTGCAGCGCCGTCGTCCGACCAGGCCCGATGAGCGCGAGCCAGCCGCCGTCCGCAGAGGCTGGCGAAGGGCTCACCAGCAAGGCTGCCTCCGAGACCAGTCCCCCGGTGTAGGCCACCGGGTTCAGGAGCGGGTGCAGCTCGAGGAGCCGCAGCGCGCCGCGCTCGTCGCCGCTCAGACCCAGGGCTGCGCGGATCCGTTCGGCAGCGATGCCCGCGATGCCGCGCAGCTGCTTGGTGCAGATCTCACGGGCCTGCTCCGTTGATGTCGCGCGCTTGGCGACCGCGATGGAGAACGACAGGTTGAGCAGGTGCATCTGCAGGCACACCTCGTCGGCGATGCGGACCAGCGCGGAGTGCGAGAAGTTTCCGAAGACAAGGTCGCTCACCAGCGGTCCCGCGTAGTCGTCCGACCCTTCGCCGCCGGGCTCGATCGGGTCCAGCTCGACGGTGACGGCCCGAGTCTTCTCCACCTCGTAGTACGCCGCCAGCGGCGACACCGGCTCGTGGTCGTCGTCGATCACCACCGACCACCGGCAGTGTGGACGTTGGTCACGCGAGGAGCGCGGCGGCCGGTGGATCGGCCGTACCTGCGCGCGGTCGTTCGTGGCGACCGCCGTGGCGTCGAACGTCGGGTCCTCGATGTCGTGACACATCGAGCGCACGTACTCCTCCCCCATCGGTTCGACGTCCATCAGCGCACCGCAGTGCTCCAGCCAGAACTCACCGTGCTGCGGGTCGGTGACGGTGTAGCGGAAGTCCATGAACTGCGGGGGCGCACCGATGTCGAGCTGCAGCCCCTTGAAGATGGTCACCACGTCACTGCCCTGGTAGCCCAGCGCGCGCTGCATGCGGCGGGTGTAGAACGGCGAGGCCCCGGACCACTCCTCGACGGCGATCTGTGCCATCTCCTCGCGGCCGAACGCCGAGATGCACCACGCCATCCCGGAGCGATCGATCAGCTGGCCGATCAGGAGGAGCTCCGGTACGAGGGTCGCGAGCTGGTCACGGGTCAGGGACGCGTAGCGGCTGAGCATCGGCTGACCCTCAGCCGACCGATCGTTCGCCGGTCCAGTACTGCTGGCGCAGCGCCTTCTTGTCGGGCTTGCCGAGTCCGGTGAGCGGGAGCGCCTCGGTCGCGATGATCTGCTTGGGCACCTGCACCGAGCCCTTGCGTTCCTTGACCATCTGCTGCACCTCGGCCACCACCTCGTCGGTGAGCTCGTGGCCCTGGCGCAGGACGACGATGGCGGTCACCGCCTCGCCGAACTTCTCGTGCGGGGTGCCGATGACCCCCACCTGGGCAATCGCCGGGTGCTCGGCGACGACGTCCTCGACCTCGCGAGGAAAGACGTTGAACCCACCGGTGACGATCATGTCCTTCGTGCGGTCGACGATGTACCAGAAGCCGTCCTCGTCCTCGCGCGCGATGTCACCGGTGTGCATCCAGCCGTCACGGAAGGTCTCGGCGGTCTCCTCGGGCAGGTTCCAGTAGCCACCGGCGAGCAGGGACCCGGCCACGCAGATCTCGCCCGGCTCGCCCACCGCTACCTCGTTGCCGTCCTCGTCGAGGAGCGCGCTGCGGATGAATGCGGACGGCCGACCACAGGAGGCGAGACGGCGATCATCGCCGGCGACCCCGGAGACGTGGTCGGCCCGGCTGAGGTAGGAGATGACCATCGGCGCCTCCGACTGCCCGTAGTACTGGGCGAAGATCGGTCCGAACCGATCGATGGCCTCCCGCAGACGCACCGGGTTGATCGCGGAGGCTCCGTAGTAGACGGTCTCGAGCGAGCTCAGGTCCCGTGTGTGCGAGTCCGGGTGGTCCATCAACGCGTACAACATCGAGGGCACCAACATCGTGGCCGTGATCTTCTGCTCCTCGATGGTGCGCAGCACCTCGGCGGGGTCGAAGCGGGACAGCACGTGCAGCGTTCCGCCCTTGATGACCGTCGGCACGAAGAACGCGGCTCCGGCGTGCGAGAGCGGGGTGCACATCAAGAACTTCGGGTTCTCCGGCCACTCCCACTCGGCCAGCTGGACCTGACTCATCGTGTTCATCGCTGCCGCGGTGCCGATGACGCCCTTGGGCTTGCCCGTGGTGCCGCCGGTGTAGGTGATCGAGACGATGTGATCGGGCGGGAGGATCGCGGCGGTGAGTGGCTGCGCGTCATGCTCGGCAGCCTTGGCGACGAGGTCGACCCCGACGTGCGTCAGCGACTCCGGCACCGGGCCGATCGTGAGCACCTGGGTCAGCCCGGGGCACTTCTCGAGCAGCGCCAGTGCGCGCTCGGTGAAGTAGGGATCGATGATGAGGAACGTGATGCCGGCGTCATTGATGACGTAGGCGTGGTCGTCGGCGCTGCCCAGCGGGTGCAGCGAGGTGCGGCGATAGCCCTGCGTCTGGCCGGCACCGAGGATGTAGAGCACCTCGGGTCGGTTGAGAGCGAGAAGAGCGCCATGCGTGCCCGACCCGGCGCCGAGCGACTCGAAGGCCTGCACGTAGCGACTCATCTGCTCGGCGGTCTGGCCACCGGTCAACGTGGTATCGCCGAGGTACATCACCGGCTTGTCGTGGTGCCGCTTGAGAGCAGCGACCATCAGGTTGCCGTTGTGGGTCCCGGTGCGCATGGTCTCGGGGCTGGCGGTGCGCGTGGTCGTCATGGCGCCGAGACTAGAACGTGTTTCAGTTTATGTCACGGGTGGAGGAACAGATTCAGAGGAACCGCTGCAGGGCGGCAACCGCCTCGGTCGGGATCTTCACCGCCACGCCCTCGCCGATGGCGTGCAGGCGCCAGCCCTCCGGACGTCTCACGAGCTCGGCCATCACCAGTCCGGTTTCGCGGACTCCGGCGGTCAGGGTGACCCTGACCAGCTCGGTCTCGTGCTGATCGTCGGTGACGACCCGACAGTAGGCGTTGTCGGTCCACTCCAGGCTGTGCCCGGCATAGCTGCTGACCAGGAGAAATATCCGATCGACCTTCGCGTAGACCTTGTCGAGGTCGACCAGGATCGACTCGTCGTCGCCGATGCCGGAGCCGGATCGGTTGTCGCCTCGATGGACGACCGACTTGTCGCGGGTGACGAGATTGTTGTAGAACGCCACGTCGAAGAGCTTGCCCTCGGCGAACTGGATCGCCGAGGCGTCGAGGTCGATCTCGGGTGCGCCGGTCCCGATGAAGCCGCCCGTGCGCGACTTGTCCCACCCGATCCCCACCCGCAACCGGGTGGGCTGCTCCCCGCTGGCGGTCGTCAGGTCGGCCTCTTGGTCCTTGGTCAGCTCGATCACGTCATCGACGCTACCCGCGGGCACCACACGGTTGGCCCACGACCCGGGCGGCACGGCGAGCGACGGAACTCCCACTCCTGCTGCACGACTTCATGACAGGAGCGGGAGGTTCTCCGCCTCAGCGGAGAAGCTGCCCTACGCCAACAGCTCGGCCACCTGTCGGATCTCGTCAGCCGAGTGGAAGCTGAGCATCAAGGTGGTCACGCCGGTCGCTTCCCAGGCGGCAACTTTCTCCTTGACCTCCCCCGCCTCACCGATGATGTGCATGTCGTCGACCAGCTCGTCGGGAATCAGGGCGGCCGCCCTGTCCTTCTCGCCGGCAAGGTAGAGCCGCTGCACCTCGGCAGCGAGGTCCTCGTGGCCCATCCGGACAAAGACCTGGTTGTGGAAGTTGGCGTCCTTGGCTCCCATCCCGCCCATGTAGAGCGCCACGACCCCCTTCATCCCGTCGACGACGGCCTTCTTCTCCGCGGCGCTGGCCACGATCTGGAGGTGACAGGTCGCGGCGATCTCGAAGTTGGCCCGCGTGCGGCGCGCACCGGGTCGCGCGAAGCCCTCGTCGAGCCACGGCTGGTACATGCCAGCCGACTTGGGGGTGTAGAAGATCGGGATCCAGCCGTCGGCAATCTCCGCCGTCTGCGCCACGTTCTTCGGACCCTCGGCACCGAGCCAGATCGGGATGTCTGCGCGCAGCGGGTGGGTGATCGACTTCAGCGCCTTGCCCAGACCGACCGAGCCCTCGCCGTCATATGGCAGCGGGTAGTGCGGGCCGGCGTTGGTGACCGGGCCCTCGCGAGCCAACACCTGGCGGATGATGTCGATCACCTCGCGCGTGCGAGCCAGCGGCTTGCTGAATGGCTGCCCGTACCAGCCCTCCACCACCTGAGGACCACTGACGCCCATCCCGAGGATCACCCGGCCGCCGGTGAGGTGGTCCAGGGTCAGCGCGTGCATGGCGATCGAGGTCGGGCTCCGTCCTGACATCTGCACGATCGACGTGCCGAGCCGCACCGAGGTGGTGTCGCGACCCCACCACGCCAACGGAGTGAAGGCGTCCGAGCCCCAGGCCTCGGCGGTGAAGATCGAGTCGAAGCCGGCCTCCTCGGCCGCGGCAACGAGCTCGCCGACGCCGGAGGGCGGCTGCGCCTGCCAGTAACCGAGCTGCAGTCCAAGTTTCATGGTGGACACCCTCTCAGAAACCTTGCGGTCTCGATAGAACGTGTTCTAGTTTCATGCCATGGCTCGCACTCTTTCGGCTCCGGTCACGGTCGCCTTCGACTACACACGCTCCACCGGACCGGTTCTGGGGAGGTTCCTGACGGGGCTGCGTGACGGCGTGCTGATCGGCGCCCGGACCTCGGCAGGGGCAGTGGTCGTGCCGCCACCTGAGTACGACCCCGTCACTCACCAGCAGAGTGCAGACTTCGTCGAGGTCTCGCCCGTGGGCACCGTGGCATCGTGGTCGTGGGTGCCCGAACCCGTCGCCGGGCAGCCCCTCGACCGACCGTTCGCCTTCGCCCTCATCACGCTCGACGGCGCTGACGCGCCCATGCTGCACGCGGTCGACGTCGCCTCGCCCGGCGAGATGTCGACCGGCATGCGGGTGCAGGTCCGCTGGGCCGCGGATCGCGTAGGCCACATCAACGACATCGCCTGCTTCGAGCCGGCCAATGATGAGACGGCAGCCTCCCCCACCGGCGGTGGTTTGCTGGAGGACCACCTCATCACCGGGGTCGTCACACCTGTCGAGCTCGACTACACCTACGCCGCCTCGCCCGAGGAGTCCGCGTTCTACCGGGGGCTCGCCCAGGGCAAGATCCTTGGTCAGCGCTGCCCGACGTGCGAGAAGGTCTACGTGCCACCGCGCAGCGCCTGCCCGGCCGACGGGACTCCGACCGCGGAGGAGATCGACCTCTCCCACGAGGGCACGGTGACGACCTTCTGCGTCGTCAACGTGCCGTTCCTCGGTCAGAAGATCACGCCGCCGTACGTCTCGGCCTACGTGCTCCTCGACGGCGCCGACATCGCCTTCCTGCACCTGATCCTCGACATCCCGGCCGACGAGGTGCGGATGGGGATGCGGGTCAAGGCGGTCTGGAAGCCCCGCGACGAATGGGGCACCACGATCGAGAACATCAGTCACTTCAGCCCGACCGGGGACCCGGACGCGGACTACGACACCTACCAGAACCACCTCTGAGGGGCCGGACGAGATGAGAGACGTAGCCGTCGTCGGGTTCGCCCAGCGACAGATGGAGAACTTCGACGGGTCGCCGACCTGTGTGGAGATGCTCGTGCCGCTGTTCAAGGAGTGCTACGAGCAGACGGGCTGGACCCGCAAGGACGTCGGCTTCTGGTGCTCGGGCTCCTCGGACTACTTGGCCGGCCGGTCGTTCTCGTTCGTCCAGGCAGTCGACGCGATCGGGGTCATCCCTCCGGTCAATGAGTCACACGTGGAGATGGATCTCGCGTGGGCGATGTACGAGGCCTGGATCAAGATCCAGACCGGAGAGGTCGATACCGCCCTGGTTTACGCCTTCGGCAAGAGCTCGGCCGGCGTGCTGCGCCGTACGCTCGCCATGCAGCTCGAGCCGTACACGATGACTCCGCTCTGGCCCGACACCGTCTCTCTGGCCGGGCTCCAGGCCCGCGCCGGTATCGACGCCGGCGTCTGGGACGAGCGCGCGATGGCCGAGGTCGTCAACCGCTCGCTGAGCGACGCCGAGAAGAACGAGTACGCCGTACGCCGTGGCGGGTCGTCGGTCGAGGAGCTCCTTGCCAGACCGATGTACGCCGATCCGCTGCGCAAGCACGACTGTGCGCCGGTGACCGACGGGGCAGCCGCGATCGTGCTCGCGGCCGGTGACCGGGCGCGCGAGGTGCGCGACAAGCCGGCGTGGATCAGCGGCCTGGCCCACTTCGTGGACCCGATGAGCATGGGCACCCGCGACCTGACGCGCTCCCCTTCGACCGCCGCCGCGGGCGCCGGGGCAGGTGTCGACGGGGTCGAGGTCGCCGAGCTGCACCTCGCGTTCAGCCACCAAGAGCTGATCCTGCGCCGCGAGCTCGGCCTGGCCGAGGATGTCGCGGTCAACCCTTCGGGCGGTCCGCTGTCGGGCAACCCGATGTTCTCCGCGGGCGGCATCCGGATCGGCGAGGCAGCCAAGAAGATCTGGTCCGGGGAGGCGTCGCGCACCCTCGGTCACGCCACTTCCGGCCCGGCCCTGCAACAGAACCTCGTGTGCACCATGGAAGGACGTGCGTGATGGCCAAGCAGCCAGCAGCAGTCATCGGCATCGGCCAGACCCACCACCGTGCCAAGCGCGAGGACGTCTCGATGGCCGGCCTGTGCCGCGAGGCCATCGACCGTGCGCTCGAGGACGCCGGCATGACGCTCGACGAGATCGACGCGATCGTCGTGGGCAAGGCTCCCGACCTCTTCGAGGGGGTGATGATGCCCGAGCTCTTCCTCGCCGAGGCACTCGGTGCCGCGGGGAAGCCGCTGCTGCGCGTGCACACGGCCGGATCCGTCGGCGGATCCACCGCCATCGTCGCCGCCTCACTGGTGCAGGCCGGAATCCATCGCAAGGTCCTCACCGTCGCCTACGAGAAGCAGTCGGAGTCCAACGCGATGTGGGCGCTCTCGGTGCCGGTGCCGTTCAACATGCCGGTGCACGCGGGCGCCGGCGGCTACTTCGCCCCGCACGTGCGCTCCTACATCCGTCGCTCCGGAGCACCGACGCACATCGGAGCGATCGTCGCCGCCAAGGATCGCAACAACGCCCTGAAGAACCCCTACGCCCACCTGCACAACGAGGGCACCACGGTCGAGTCGGTGATGGCGTCCACGATGCTGTGGGACCCGATCCGATACGACGAGACCTGCCCGTCCTCCGACGGCGCCTGCGCCCTGGTGATCGCCTCGGAGGACGTCGCTGCGTCCTCGCCCAACCCGGCCTGGATCCACGGCACCGTCATGCGCTCCGAGGCCACGTCGGCGGCTGAGCGCGATCAGGTCAACCCGCAAGCATCGCGCGACGCCGCTGCGGCGCTGTGGAAGCAGGCCGGGATCACCAACCCCATCGACGAGATCGACATGGCCGAGATCTACGTACCGTTCTCCTGGTTCGAGCCGATGTGGCTGGAGTCGCTCGGCTTCGCCGACATCGGGGCCGGGTGGAAGCTGACCGAGTCCGGCGGCACCGCGCTCGACGGCAAGCTCCCCGTCAACTGCTCCGGTGGGGTGCTGTCGTCCAACCCGATCGGGGCCTCGGGGATGCTCCGCTTCGGCGAGGCTGCCCTGCAGGTGCGCGGTCTCGCCGGTGAGCACCAGGTCGACGGTGCCCGCCGGGCCCTGGGGCACGCCTACGGCGGTGGCTCACAGTTCTTCGCCATGTGGGTCGTCGGCTCGGAGAAGCCCGCTAACTGACAGCTTCCGCCGCTGACAGGCGAGGTCCTCCGGGCTCTGAGGCCGCAAGGTCTCGGCTGTCACCGGTCGTGACTGCACTCACGCGTACAGGCAGAACGGGTGCCCGGCGGGGTCGAGCAGCACCCGGACGTCGCCCTGCGGCTGGTGGTCAGCGAGGCGGGCGCCGAGCTCGAGCGCGTGCTCGACCGAGACCGCGAGCTCGCTGACCTCGAAGTCGAGGTGCATCGTCATCCGCTGGCGACCGAGCTCACCCGGCCAGGCCGGGGGCGCGAAGTCGGGGTCGTGCTGGAAGGACAGGTAACCCACGCCCTCCCCGAGGTCGAGGACCGCATCGTTCTCGTCTGCCTCCTCCGGCTTCCAAAGCGGCCACCCGAGGAGCTCGGAGTAGAACGTCGCCAGGGCCTTCGCGTCCGGGCAGCTGAGCACGACGCCCCACCAGTCGGCGCGCTGCCACCGGTCGGTCCCCGGTTGCGACGCCCGACGCCCACGCATGCCTCGACCCTAACCCCGTCGAGCCACGGGGTCGACGGTCCAGCACGGGG
The DNA here is from genome assembly GCA_049586475.1 of Nocardioides sp. Taxonomy (GTDB): domain Bacteria; phylum Actinomycetota; class Actinomycetes; order Propionibacteriales; family Nocardioidaceae; genus Nocardioides. Next base: position 5,763 of record JBAVCA010000011.1, on the reverse strand, counting down.
TCGACCTCGCCTGCGATGATCCACAGATGACTTTCGACCGCGGCAGACGCGATCTCCGTGTCGACGTCGTCCGTGGCCTGGCGTTGCTGTCGATGTACGTCGCGCACTGCGCCCCGACCGGCGGCCCTGCCGGCGTCCTGACACTGAGCGAGTACCTCACCTATCCCCTCTTCGCCGCCCTGGTCGGCGGCGGTGCCCAGCTGTCCGACCGGCGCCTGATCGGTCCCGGGAGCTTCCAGGTGTGGCGGACGGTCGCGGTGCGCGGCGCGGTCCTGGTCGGCTTGGGACTGCTCCTGGAGCAGGCAGGGGCACAGGTCGTGATCGTGCTCGTGCACCTGGGTCTCCTGACCTGGGTCGCCGCGCCGCTGGCCCGGGCACGGACCTCGGTCGTTGCGGCTGTCGCGACCGCGGCCTACGTGCTCGCGCCGATGGTCCACGATGCCCTGCTCGTCCATCGCGGCCAGCTGATGGGCGAGGACAGCTCCACCCAGCTGCGGGTGCTCGACCTGCTCGTCACCGGGCAGTCCTACCGGCTGTCGTCCATGATCTTCTTCGCCGCCCTCGGCATCCTCCTCACCCGGCTTCTGCTGGACTGTGGCACGACCACGCAGCTGCGGGGCGGGCTGGTCCTGGCTGGGTTCGCCGGACTGCTCCTGGTCGCCGACCGAGCCGACCTCGTCACGCTCGCCGCCTACGACACCACGCACGCAGAGCACCTGCTCGACGCCCTCCTGGTCTCGGCCGTGTTCCTGCTCGGGGTTGCTCTCGCGGCCCTGGCACCCCGATCGACCCGGTCGCTGGCGGCAATCGGACAGATGTCGTTGACCCTCTACGCTGCCCAGATCTCCTGGCTGGCCTACGAGGTCACCGTGCTCCACCCGGGCAGTCGCGACGACTCGTGGGTCAACGTCACCATCCTTGTCTCGGGGTCGTTCCTCCTCGCTTTGGCCTGGCGCACGTCGGTGCGCCGCGAGGTATGGCGGCGCGGGCCCCTCGAGGGCCTCACGGCCCTCCTCGCCGGCACGACACGACGACCCGCGGAGTCCCCCCGGCCGGGTCTGCAGCCTCCACCTAGGCTTGTCCCGTGATCGAGCTCCGTACCCCCGCCCAGATCGAGGAGATGCGTCCGGCCGGACGCTTCGTCGCCTCGGTGATCGACGCTCTGGCCGCCAAGGCCGATGTGGGGGTCAACCTCCTCGAGCTCGATGCACTCGCTGCCGACATGATCACCGAAGCCGGCGCCACGTCGTGCTACGTCGACTACCACCCGTCCTTCGGCGCCTCCCCCTTCGGCAAGTCGCTGTGCACCTCGGTCAACGACGCCGTGCTGCACGGCCTCCCACACGACTACGTCCTGCAGGACGGTGACCTGCTCTCGGTCGACTTTGCCGCCTCGCTCAACGGCTGGGTCGCCGACTCTGCGTACTCGGTAGTCGTCGGCACGGCTCGTCCCGAGGACCTTGAACTCATCGAGGTTGCCCGCACAGCGCTTGACGAGGCCATCGCGTCGGCCCACCCCGGCAACCACCTCGGCGACATCTCGGCAGCCATCGGCAGGGTTGCGCGCGATGCTGGACTGGCCGTCAACCTCCAGTTCGGCGGGCATGGCGTAGGTCGCACGATGCACGGAGAGCCGCACGTGCCGAACGACGGGCGCCCCGGGCGCGGCTTCAAGCTGAAGCCGGGCCTGGTGATCGCGATCGAGCCGTGGTTCATGCACACCACCGACCGCATCTTCACCGACCCCGACGGCTGGACCCTCCGCAGCGAGGACGGCTCCCGAGGTGCGCACATGGAGCACACGGTCGCGATTACCGCGGACGGTCCGATCGTCCTCACCGCGCGAGCCTGATCTGCACGGTCGCGGCAACTCCAGCGGAAGCTCTGTCGTCGCAGCACACAGAGCTCCTTCTGGTTCGTCGTGTCGCCCCAGAAGCGGGGGCTTCACCGCCTCGGCGGAGATCTGCCGTAGCGATCAGCGGGTGTAGTTGACCTGCAGGTCCTTGATGCCGTTGATCCAGCTGTGGCGCAGGCGGTTGGGCTCGGCCACCTTGGTGATGTCGGGGGCCAGGTCGGCGAGCGCGTCGAACATCTGACGGATCTCCTGGCGGGCCAGGTTGGCGCCGAGGCAGTAGTGCGCGCCGTTGCCTCCGAACCCGACGTGCGGGTTGGGCGAGCGGGTGATGTCGAAGGTGAAGGGGTCCTCGAAGACGGTCTCGTCGAAGTTTGCGCTGGAGTAGAACATCCCCACCCGCTCACCCTTCTTGATCAGCTGCCCGCCGACCTCCACGTCGTTGAGCGCCGTCCGCTGAAAGGAGATGACCGGTGTCGCGTAGCGCACGATCTCGTCGATCATCGTGGCCGGACGCTCTTTCTTCCACAGCTCCCACTGGTCGGGGTTGTCGAGCAGGGCGTTCATGCCGTGGGTGATCGCGTTGCGTGTCGTCTCATTGCCGGCGACGGTCAGGATGATGACGAAGAACCCGAACTCGTCGTCGGTCAGGCCACGCCCGTCCTTGTCGGCGTGCACGAGCTTGGTGACGATGTCGTCGAGCGGGTTTGCCTTGCGGTCGGCGGCCATCCCCATGGCGTACATCAAGATCTCGGTGGAGGCGACGGTCGGGTCGCCACCGACGTCAGGGTCGTCGGAGGCCAGCATCTGGTTGGACCAGTCGAAGAGCTTGAACCGGTCGGCTTGCGGGACCCCCAGGAGCTCGGAGATCGCCTGGAGAGGCAGCTCGGCAGCGATCTGCTCCACGAAGTTGCCGCTCCCCTTCGCCACCGCGTCGCCCACGATCTGCGCCGCACGTTGGGTCATGATCTCGTCGAGGGCGTTGATCGAGCGCGGCGTGAAGCCGCGGCTGACGATCTGACGCATCGCGGTGTGCTCGGGAGCATCCTGGTTGATGATCATGACGCGCTGCATCTCGATCTGCTCGCGCAGCATGTCATCGCCGAAGCGGATGATCGCGCCGTTCTCCGAGGTGCTGAAGTTCTTCGAGTCCTTCGAGACCGCCAGCACATCGGCGTGGCGCGTCACGGCCCAGTAGCCGGTGCCGGACTCCGGCGCGAACGCGCTACGACGAGGTTCCGGCTGCTCGATCCAGTGCACCGGCGAGCTCTGCCGCAGCGCCTTGAACTCGTCGTGCGGGATCCGAACGTGGTTGACGTCCGGGTCGGTGAAGTCGTAGCCGGCCGGCAGCAGATCTGCGGTCACTGAGAAGCTCCCTCTGGGTAGTGCATCGACAACCGATGCTGCGTTTCTGCAACACGTTCTACCCGAAGATTACATACATTCGGTTCAACACGAAAGAGTTTCGTGTGCGTTTCCGAGACGGATCTCACACCGTGGTCGTCAGGCCGCCCCTTGCGCGTGAACAAGAACACGTTCTAGTTTTACTCTCATGGGTAACCCAGTGATCATCGACGCCGTCCGTACCCCGCTCGGCAAGCGCAACGGCTGGCTCGCCGGACTGCACCCCGCCGTCCTGCTGGGCCTGGCGCAGCGTGAGGTCATCGAGCGAGCCGGGATCGATCCCGACCTGGTCGAGCAGGTCGTCGGCGGGTGCGTCACGCAGGCGGGCGAGCAGTCCAATGGGATGGTCCGTCGAGCCTGGCTGCACGCGGGCCTGCCGCACCACACCGGAGCGACCGTGGTCGACGCTCAATGTGGCTCGGGTCAGCAGTCGGCCCACCTGGTCCACGACATGATCGCCTCGGGCACCATCGACGTCGGAATCGCCTGTGGCATCGAGTCGATGTCGCGCATCCCGCTGGGTGCGAACGTGCCCGCGGGACTGGGCGACCCCCGCCCCGCGGAGTGGACCATCGACATGCCCAACCAGTTCGAGGCCGCCGACCGGATCGCCCACAACCGCGGGATCACCCGAGCCGACCTCGATGCCTTCGGTCTCGCCTCGCAGCAGAAGGCCCGCGTGGCCGTCGACGAAGGCCGGTTCAAGCGCGAGATCTTCGCGATCGACGCACCGGTCCTCGACGCCGAGGGCAAGCCGACCGGCGACACCCGCTTGGTCGACACCGACCAGGGTTTGCGCGACACCACCCTCGACGGACTCGCCGGACTCCGATCGGTGCTGCCGGACGGGTTGCACACCGCCGGCACCTCCTCGCAGATCTCGGACGGCGCCTCGGCGGTGCTGATCATGGACGAGGACAAGGCACGATCGCTCGGTCTCACGCCGCGCGCCAGGATCGTCACGCACTGCCTGGTTGGCTCAGACCCGTACTACCACCTCGACGGACCGATCGACGCGACCCAGCGGATTCTCGACCGCACCGGGCGCACGATCTCCGACTTCGACCTCTTCGAGGTCAACGAGGCTTTCGCCGCCGTCGTGCTGTCCTGGGCAGGTCAGCACCAGGTGCCGATGGAGAAGGTCAACGTCAACGGCGGGGCGATAGCGCTCGGTCACCCAGTGGGCTCGACCGGCACCCGGCTCATCACGACCGCACTGCACGAGCTCGAGCGCCGCGAGCTGTCCAGTGCCCTGCTCTCCATGTGCGCCGGCGGGGCCATGGCCACCGGAACGGTGATCGAGCGCATCTAGGCGCCGGTCGCGGCGCCCTGGCTGATCCCCTAGCTGATCTCCTGCCCGATCCCCTGGCTGATTCCCTGGATGATCTTGGCGGTCTCCAGCGCGGCCGACGTGGCCTCGTAGCCCTTGTCCTCACTCGAGCCCTCCAGGCCGGCGCGATCCAGCGCCTGCTGGTCGGTGTCGCAGGTCAGCACCCCGAACCCGACTGCCACCCGGTGGTCGAGGGCAACCCTTCCCAGGCCGTCGGTCGCTGCGGTGCAGACGAACTCGAAGTGCGGGGTGCCCCCTCGGATCACCACGCCGAGGGCGACCACGGCGTCGTACCCGGCGCCGGCGAGCGCATCGGCGACGACCGGGAGCTCGAAGGTTCCCGGCACCCGCACGATGGCAGCAGAGGTCACGGAGTAGGCGGCCAGCGCGCGCTCGGCACCCGCCAGCAGCCCGTCCATCACCTCGGTGTGCCAGCTCGCCGCGACCACGGCAACACGCAGGTCGCTGCAGTCGACGGGCGCGCTCGCCGGTGCTCCGTGCCCGCTCATGCCTGGCCCCCCTCGGGATCGTCGTCGAACTGCGTGTCGAGGTCAGGCAGCTGGTGACCCATTCGATCACGCTTGGTCAGCAAGTACGCAAGGTTGTGGTCGTTGGGATGTGGCGTGAGCGGCACCCGCTCGGCAACCGGCACCCCGAACTCCTCGAGACTGCTGACCTTGTCCGGGTTGTTGGTCAACAGCCTGACGCTCTCGACCTTGAGGTCCTTGAGCACCTGCGTCGCCGTGCCGTAGTGACGAGCGTCCGCCGGCAGCCCGAGGTCGAGGTTCGCGTCGACGGTGTCGCGTCCGCCGTCCTGCAGCTGGTAGGCCTGCAGCTTGGCGACCAGGCCGATCCCCCGACCCTCATGCCCACGCAGGTAGACCACGACCCCGCGGCCCTCGGCCACGATCCGTTCCAAGGCTTCGTCGAGCTGCGGCCCGCAGTCGCAACGGCTGCTGCCGAAGACGTCACCCGTCAGGCACTCCGAGTGCACTCGGGTCAGCACCGGGTGATCGCTCCCGAGCGAGGAGACGTCGCCGTAGACCAGCGCGATGTGCTCTGAGGCATCGGTGGTGATCCGGTAGCCGTACGCCGTGAAGTCACCATGGCGGGTCGGCAGCCGGGTCTCGGCGACACGCTCGACGAGGTTTTCGTGCCGGCGCCGATAGCGCACCAG
>JBAVCA010000010.1:0-9484 GCA_049586475.1 Nocardioides sp. | reverse complement strand
GGTCTGCTGCCCTCGTCGGTGATCGACCAGCACTTCGACCAGCGCAACCGCTACGGCCGCCTGCTCATGATCGTGTCGCAGTCACCGCAGCTGCTCGGCATCGGCGTTGACGAGGACACCGCGGCGGTGGTGGAGCACACCACCGAGTCCGACGGCTCCCACCACGAGATCCTCTCGGTGATCGGCAAGGGTGCGGTGACCATCTTCGATCCCGCTCGGATCACCACCAATGCCTACGAAGCTCCCCGTTCGGCCGCGCTGCTGGCGAGCAACGTGATCCTGCACGTGCTGCCCGAAGGATCCTCGTTCGACCTCACCACCCGCACCCTGGTCCCGCAGCGACCTCCGGTGAGGTCCACGGTCGCCGCCGAGCTCGCCGAGGCCGGCCGCGACCTGCGCCAACAGGCTCGTGACATCGCCGCCAACGATGCCTCGCCGTCCTCGTTGAGGCGCAGGCTCGCGCGCAGACGACGTACCACTGACCCCCTGGCCGCTTCCGAGGACGGACACCACTCATGACCGAACGCCCCACCGCCGACCTGGCCATCCTCGAGACCCGCGTCTACCGAGGCGCCAACATCTGGTCCTACGACCGGGCAGTCCACCTCGTCGTCGACCTCGGCTCGCTGGAGGAGCACCCCACCAACACGCTCCCCGCGTTCACCGAGAACCTGCTCCAGATGCTTCCGGGACTGCGGGAGCACTCCTGCTCCCGCGGGAAGCGCGGGGGCTTCGTGGAGCGGCTCAACGAGGGCACTTGGCTCGGGCACGTCGCCGAGCACTCGGCCCTGGCGCTGCAACAGGTCGTCGGTCACGACGTACGCCGCGGCAAGACACGCGGCGTCAAGGGCCGGACAGGCGTCTACAACGTGATCTTCGGCTACATCGACGAGCAGGTGGGCCTTGCCGCCGCGCAGCTCGCGGTCCGCCTGGTGAACCATCTGGTCGAGGCCGACCCGGGCTTCGACTGGGACACCGAGCTCGAGGACTTCATCCGCCGCGCCCAGCGCACCGCCTTCGGCCCCTCCACGCAAGCGATCCTCGATGAGGCGGTCTCCCGCGACATCCCCTGGATCCGGCTCAATCAGCACTCCCTGGTGCAGCTCGGTCAGGGCGTGCACGCCAAGCGCATCCGAGCCACCATGACGTCGGCGACCTCCGCGATCGCCGTCGATATCGCCTCCGACAAGGACCTCACCACGCGGCTCCTGGGTGCAGCAGGGCTGCCGGTGCCCAAGCAGGACACCGTGCGCACCGCCGATCAGGCCGTGCGCGCCGCAGAGCGCATCGGCTATCCGGTCGTCGTCAAGCCGCTCGACGGCAACCACGGGCGCGGCGTCTGCCTCGACCTCCAGGACGAAACCGACGTCAGGGAGGCCTTCCCGATCGCCCAGGAGCAGTCGCGCCGGGGCGTCATCGTCGTCGAGTCCCTGATCCTCGGCAAGGACTACCGCTGCCTGATCATCGACGGTCGGGTGGCCGCGATCGCGGAGCGCGTCCCGGCCTCGGTCACCGGTGACGGCATCTCCAGCGTCGAGCAGCTGGTCGACACCGCCAACGCCGATCCGCGCCGGGGCGTGGGCCACGAGAAGGTGCTCACCCGGATCAAGGTGGACGACGCCGCCGTCGCGCTGGTGCGCGAGCAGGGCTTGGAGATGGGAGACGTCGCCCCCGACGGTCAGGTCGTCAAGCTGGCCCTGACCGGCAACATGTCCACCGGCGGCATCTCCATCGACCGAACACTCGAGGCGCATCCGGAGAACGTCGAGATCGCGGAGGAAGCAGCGCGGATCATCGGGCTCGACATTGCCGGGATCGACTTCATCTGCCCCGACATCACCGAGCCCGTGCGTGAGACCGGGGGGGCGATCTGCGAGATCAACGCGGCACCGGGCTTCCGGATGCACACCCACCCGACGATCGGCGAGCCCCAGTTCATCGCCAAACCTGTGGTGGACATGCTGTTCCCGCCCGGGGCGATCTCCCGCATTCCGATCGTGGCGGTCACCGGCACCAACGGCAAGACCACCACGTCGCGGATGATCAGCCACATCTTCAAGGGGATGGGACGCAAGGTCGGGATGACCTCGACCGACGGCGTGGTCGTCGACGAGCGCCTGCTGATCCGCTCCGACGCGAGTGGTCCCCGCTCGGCCCGGATGGTACTGCAGAACCCACGGGTCGACTTCGCGGTCTTCGAGGTCGCCCGTGGCGGCATCCTGCGCGAGGGTCTGGGTTATGAGCGCAACGATGTCGCCGTCGTCCTCAACGTGCAACCGGACCACCTCGGCTTGCGGGGCATCGACACCGTCGAGCAGCTCGCCGACGTCAAGGCGGTCCTGGTCGAGGCAGTGCCTCGCGACGGTCACGCCGTCCTCAACGCCGATGACCCGTTGGTGCGCAACATGCGTCGACGCTGCTCGGGCCAGGTCGTGTGGTTCTCGATGGAGGAGCCCGGGACCGAGACCCGCGACATGATCGACGCGCACTGCCGCCGTGGCGGCAAGGCGCTGGTGCTCAACCCCAGCGAGCGCGGCGAGATGATCGTGGTCAAGCACGGCCCACGCGAGATGCAGCTGGCGTGGACCCACCTGCTGCCGGCGACCTTCGGCGGTCGGGCCCGGATGAACGTGCAGAACTCGCTCGCCGCCGCCGCGGCTGCCTTCGCCGCCGGCGCCCCGCTGCACGACATCCGGCAGGGCCTGCGGACCTTCTCGACCAGCTACTACCTCTCCCCCGGGCGTCTCAACGAGGTCGAGGTCAACGGCGTCACCGTCTTCGTCGACTACTGCCACAACGCACCCGGGATGCGCGCACTCGGTGACTTCGTCGACCGGGTAGGTGACTCGCGGGAGTCCTCGCACGAGCTCGCGCGGCCGTCACGCATCGGCGTCATCGCCACGGCGGGCGACCGGCGCGACCAGGACATGCGCGAGCTCGGCGAGATCGCCGCGCAGCACTTCGACGTGGTGGTCGTTCGCGAGGACGTCGCTCTTCGCGGCCGAGAACGTGGTGAGGTCGCCGGCCTGGTGACCGAGGGCGTGCGGAGCGCCATGGCCGCCGGTTCCCGCTGCAAGCAGGTCGAGGTGGTCCTCGACGAGATCGAGGCCGTCAAGCATGCGATGTCCCGCGCCAACCGCGGCGACCTGATGGTGATCTGCGTCGACAAGCACCCGACGGTGATGATGGAGCTGGAGAACTGGTCCTCCCAGGCCCAGGCCGGTTCCGGCGCTTCCTCGGACGCCCCTGCCGCCGACCCTGACTACGCGCCGGCGCCGACGGAGGCCTGAGCCTGGTGCAGATCATCAGGCTGGACGACGTGCCACGGCGTGGGGTCGAGGCGTACGGCAGCTCTGGCTTCGACCTCGGTGCTCTCGGCATCACCGCCGACGCGGCACTGGTGGTCGTCCGGGTCGCGCCTGGTGGACGCATCGGTCGACACCCGGCAGCCGGGCGCCAGCTTCTGGTGGTGCTGACCGGCAACGCCCAGGTGGCCGGGTCGGACGGCCTGCCGGTGGACCTGTCCCCAGGTCAGGCCGCAGTGTGGGAGCCCGGCGAAGCGCACGAGACCCGGTCGGTCGGTGGCCTCACCGCCTTGGTGGTCGAGGGTGACGTCGACCTCGCTCCTCCCGGGCACCACGTGGACCCGGGCGACGTCTGAGGTTCGGGGACCTCCCCTTGCCCCTCCTCAGCCGACGACAGTGACGTCGGCCCGGAACTGCCGCGTCGTCTCGGCTGCGGACTCTGGATTGATGCCGTCGACGCGATAGGTCGCCGTGCCGATGCCACCCGAGTCAGCCCATCCACACACGATCAGATCGACATAGGGGCCCAGGCGCGGCACGGTGCCGCACGCCATTGCCCCGCTGAGGTCGCCGGGAGCCACGTCGACCACGTCGGTGATGCCGGTGCCGTCGAGGTAGTCGCGCAGGGCGTCCTGCGGACGGGCGACGAGCTCGCGAGCCAGGTCACTGTCCACGGTGACGTTGATGCCGTTGTAGACCAAGATGTCGTCAGCGGTGCCGCGGTACAAGCCGTAGACGGCCTCGAGGGACTCGTCTGCCCGCAAGATCCGGTCCCGGAGCACAGCCTCCTGGTTGTCGGCGCCCGCGCCGCTCTGCAGGGCCCACGGTCCCGACTGAGCCGGGGCCGTCAGCCGTCGCTCGCCACTGTCGCCGGCCTGTCGCACGTTCTCCATTCGATCGGGGACCAGGTCGGTGAGCAGGACGAGGGCGATCGTCGGCAGGATGACGATCGGCGGGTACAGCCACCAGCTCCAGCCCGACGCTGATCGCGCAGCAATCAGTCCGCAACCAGCTGCCACGAGCAGCGCGGGGACCACCACCGCGGCCAGCGAGGCCGAGATCGAGCGCTCCGGGTGCGCTGCGATCGCGAACGGGGCCAAGACCACGACCGTCAGTCCCGCCCAGCCAGCGGACATGGTCCACGCCGACGCGCCGGCACGCGGGTGCTGAGGTGGGTGAGGTGGAGTGTGCGGGTCCTGCTGCTGAGCGTGTTGCGTTTCGTCGTACTGGTCGTCGTACTGGTCGCCGTACTGGTCGTCGTGCTGGTCGTCGTCCTGGTCGTACTGCGGGGCCCGCGAGGGGGTCTGGGCGAGCTCGGCGGCTTCGACGGAATCGGGCATGCGCCCAGTGTCCATCACCTCAGTCGATCGGGGCCGCCGCGGCGCGCGCCTTTACCGCCAGAGTCGCGCTGCTGTCGGGGGTGCCGTCGTGGTCAGCGATCCAGTCGTAGCACTCCTGACGCTCGGCATGACACATCACCGCGACGACGTCGCCTGGAAGCGCTTGTCCCACCAGGGCAGCGAGCACCGCGACCTCCGAGGAATAGGCCGGCACCCCGGTCACACCCACCCGTTCCGCGCCGGCGCGCATCAGTCCCTCGAGCTCCTCGGTGGTGCGACCGCGCAGGTACTTCTCCTTGTGACCGATGGCGACCACGTCGCTGTCGCGTGCTGCGATCTCACCGAGCTTCTCGATCAGCTCGTCGGTGCGATCACCGACGACCCCGAGCCCCAGGAGCAAGCGCCCACCGGGGCGGCGTACCCCGTTCATGATCTCCATCAGGGCCTCCAGCCCTGCTTCGTTGTGGGCGAGGTCCATCACCACCGAGATCTCCTCGCCTGCCGTGGCTCCTGGGATGCTGAAGAAGTTCATCCGACCAGGGTTGTGCTCGGCATCGGGGGTGAAGGTGCGCAGCCCCTCGACGACCACCGCCCGCGGGATCCCGATCGCGAGCGCGGCCGACGTCGCTGCGAGGGTGTTCTCCACGTTGAACCTGGACAACCCCGCCAGGGTCATCGGTACGTCGACGAGCTCGATCAGGGGGTCCGGATCGGCGTTGGACCGCAGCACCGAGACCCAACCATCGATCACCACCGTGGCCCGTCCGCGATCGTTGAGGGTGTCGCGCACGGCAGGCGAGTCGACGTCGCGGGAAAAAACCCAAGGCTTCGCCTGGATGACGCTGCGCATGGCGTAGACACGGGGGTCGTCGCCGTTGAGCACCGCCCAGCCGCCCTTGCGCGTGATGCGTGGCACCACTGCCTTGACCTCTGCGAGCTGGTCGACGGTGTCGATGCCCTGGAGCCCCAGGTGGTCGGCGGTGACGTTGGTGACGACCGAGACATCGTTGTGGACCAGTCCGATGCCCTTGAGCAGGATGCCGCCGCGGGCGGTCTCGGTGACCGCCAGCTGCACCTCTGGGTGAGCCAGGACGCGACCGGCGCCGCTGGGACCGGAGTAGTCGCCGTCCTCCACCTGCACCCCGTCGATGTAGATCCCATCGGTGTTGGACCAACCGACGAGCAGCCCGTGGGTCCGTGCGATGTGGGCGACCATCCGTGACGTGGTGGTCTTGCCGTTGGTACCGGTCACTGCCACGACCGGGATGGCGGGGGTGATGGTGGTCGGCGCGGCACCCAGCTCGGCGCCGCCGACGCGCTCGGCGGCCGCACTCACCGCAGCCTCGATGTCAGACCCGGGTACGGCGTCGAGCACGGCCCCGATCGCCCGCCCCATCTCCTGCGCGCGTCCGCGGTGCGCCCAGGGAAAGGCCACCACGACCTGGTGGGGCTGGCTGGTCGCGCGGACCCGCACCGCGAGGCGTGACGTGCCCGACTCCTGGGCGACCGCGCGCACCAGCCGGCCGACTGCGCGCAACGCGAACCGCTGTCGGAAACCCGAGTAGGGGGCTCCCGGCCTGGCGCGCTCGAGCCCGATCCGGCGCGCGAAGCGCTCGGCGGTGGCCTCGGAGGCTGTCGAGAGGCCTTCGATGTCAAGGGTGAGCTTGATGGCGGCGCGAGGAAAGTAGAGATTGGGACCTTCGAGGACCCGAAGCTCGAGGAGAGAGGAAGCCGTCACCGTCACGACGCTAGCGGCTCGCGGTTCGCGCTCACGCACCCATGGCGTGGAAGCCACCGTCGACGTGCACGATCTCGCCGGTTGTCGCCGGGAAGAAGTCCGACAGCAGTGCGCACACCGCCTTGGCGGTGGGCTCCTGGTCGGTGTTGTCCCAGCCCAGGGGCGCCTTGGACTCCCACATCGCGTCGAGCTCCTCGAACCCCGGGATCGCCTTCGCGGCCAGCGTCTTCAGCGGTCCGGCGGCCACGAGGTTGACCCGGATGCCATCGGGCCCCAGGTCGCGGGCAAGGTAGCGCGAGCACGACTCGAGCGCCGCCTTGGCCACCCCCATCCAGTCGTAGACCGGCCACGCGACGCTGGCGTCGAAGGTGAGGCCGACGATGGAGCCTCCGTCGTTCAGCAACGGGCGGGCCGCCGTCGCCAAGGACTTCAGCGAGTACGCCGAGACCTGCACCGCCTGGGCCACGTCTGGCCAGGGGCCGGTGAGGAACTTGCCCCCCAGCAGCGTCTCGGGATTGCCGTACGCGATCGAGTGCACGACACCATCGAGGTGGTCGGCGTGCTCGCGGACGGCGTCAGCGAGGCCGGCCAGGTGGTCGTCGTCGGTGACGTCGAGCTCGAGCACCGGCGGGGTCACCGGAAGCCGCTTGGCGATGCGACGGGTGATGCCCAGGGCTCGTCCGAAGTTGGAGATCAGCACGGTGGCGCCTTGTTCCTGCGCGACCTTTGCGGTCGCGAACCCGATGGAGGAGTCCATCGTCACGCCTGCGACCAGGATCGTCTTCCCGTCGAGAATGCCCATGTCAGTGTCCCATCCCTAGTCCGCCGTCCACGGGGATGACGGCCCCCGTGATGTAGGCCGCTCCGTCGCTTGCCAGCCACGTCACCGCTGAGGCGATCTCGGCTGGATCGGCGTACCGACCCAACGGGACCTGGGCGCGGATGGCCGTCCTCTGCTCCTCGGAGAGCACCGCGGTCATGTCGGTCTCGACGAAACCGGGAGCGACGACGTTCGTCGTGATCGAGCGCGAGCCGAGCTCGCGAGCCAGCGACCTGGCCATCCCGACGAGGCCGGCCTTGGAGGCGGCGTAGTTCACCTGGCCGGCGGAGCCGGTGAGCCCCACGACCGAGGAGATCAAGATGATCCGGCCGCGTCGCAAGCGCAGCATGCCCTTCGCGGCGCGCTTGGCCAGCCGGAACGTTCCGGTCAGGTTGGTGTCGATGACGCTGGACCAGTCCTGCTCCGACATCCGCAGGATGAGGGTGTCGGCGGTGACGCCGGCATTAGCGACCAGGATCTCGACCGGGCCGACCTCCGACTCGATCCTTGCGAAGGCAGCATCGACTGCGGACTGATCGGTCACGTCGCAGATCACGTCCAGGGTGCCCTCGGGGGCGCCCCCGCTGCGGGTGGTCACCGCTACCTTGTCGCCCTGCGCCACGAAGGACTCGGCGATCGCGCGGCCGATGCCACGAGTGCCTCCGGTCACCAGGACCACACGTGGCGGAGTCCCCGAGGGGGTGGTGGACAGGGGGCTGTGCTCGGGGGGTGCGCTCACGTTGTTTGACGTTAGCGATTACCGCGGGGTAGCCCTATTGGCCGCGGAGCTACTCGTCGTCCTCGAGGCGGAAGCCGAGCTTCATCGCGACCTGGAAGTGCTCGACGCCGCCGTCCTTGACCTGGCCACGGATCTGGGTGACCTCGAACCAGTCGAGGTGCCGCAGGGTCCTGCTGGCTCGAGCGATGCCGTTGTTGATGGCTTGTTCGACGCTCTCGGGCGAGGTGCCCACGATCTCGGTCAGACGGTAGGTGCGGTCAGTCATGGGCCCACCTTAGGGGTGACCGGGCGTCGGTAGAATAGGCACATGGCCCGGAACAACCAGAAGTCCGGAGAAGCGATCCGGATCACCACAGCAGCAGGCAACCGCGAGGACGAGATCAGCGCTCGACAGAGGCGTTACCTGCTGTCGATGAGCCTGCGTACCATCTGCTTCGTCGGCGCGATCGCCGCCTCGCTCGCCGGCGTCGACTGGCTGTGGCCCTTCCTGATCGCCGGTGCCATCGTCCTTCCCTACATCGCAGTGGTGATGGCCAACGCTGCTGCGAACCTCTCCGACGGCTTCAAGCTGCGTGAGGCCGACTTCGGTCGTCCCGAGCTCGAGGCAGGCTCGCGTCCCTACCCGGCCCGGCTCTGACCCCAGGACCTGGCTCTAGGCTGGGCCTCATGGACCCTGATCTCTGCTCGGCGAAGGGCTGCGCCACGCCCGCTGCTTGGCAGCTGCTCTGGAACAACCCCAAGATCCATGCCCCGGAGCGTCGCAAGACCTGGCTGGCCTGCGACGATCACCGCGAGTCGCTGTCGCAGTTCCTCGCAGCTCGCAACTTCTTGAAGGATGTCGTCGCGCACTGATCCCGCGGTGGAGGTCAGCCGCCGATGGCGGACATGGACCGGGTCGGCTGGAGGAACGACTCGTCGTCGATCCCGTGGCCTGCCGCTTTGCCGCCCATCGCGACCACCCACAGCCGGGCGAGCTCCTCGTCCGAGGCGCCTGCGCGCAGCGCCCCACGGAGGTCGGACTCCGAGCGCGCGAAGAGGCAGTTGCGGATCTGTCCGTCGGCGGTGAGCCGGACCCGGTCGCAGTCACCGCAGAAGGGACGAGTCACCGATGCGATGACTCCGACCGTTGCCGGGCCCCCGTCGACGAGGAACTTCTCCGCCGGCGCACTTCCTCGCGGCTCCTCGGCCGGGCTCAGGTCGAACTTCTCGGCGAGGGCGGCAAAGATCTCGTCCGCGGTGATCATCCCGTCGCGCGACCAGCCGTGCTGGGCGTCCAGCGGCATCTGCTCGATGAAGCGCAGCTCGTAGGACCGTTCGATGCACCAGCGCAGGAGCTCGGCGGCCTGGTCGTCGTTGACGCCACGCATCAGGACGGCGTTGACCTTCACTGGTCCGAGGCCCGCCGCCGCCGCCGCTTCGAGGCCCGCGACGACGTCGTCGAAGCGATCCCGACGGGTCATCTCGTGGAACGTGTCACGCCGCACGGTGTCCAGGCTGACGTTGACCCGGTTGAGCCCGGCGTCGGCGAGCGCCTGCGCGGTA
>JBAVCA010000009.1:0-2971 GCA_049586475.1 Nocardioides sp. | reverse complement strand
GTCGAGGGCGGTGTGGTCCTGGATCACCGCCGGCTGTCGAGACATGTCGGATAGTTTCACAGAAGGCTTGCAATGCAACAACGGCGTGCCAGGGGTCGGCAGCGGTCTAGATTCTCCCTGGCCGCGCGACGTCGGGGGACGCCGCGGCGGCTGCTCGGACCGCTCCCGAGAGCAGGTCCGCACAGCAGGGTGGTCTGCGCCGTTCCGGTGACGATGATGACAATCGGGGGACCGGAACGTCGCAGACCCCCACCCTTTCGACGGGACCCGGTCCCGGGCCGGTCCCGGACGGTCAGTCGAAGACGTCCACGTGGATGTGGTCGCGGTGCTCGAGGATCGCCCGGTCTCCCGAGCCGGATGGTGCGTTGTAGTCGCGCCAGCCGTCCCCGGAGCGCGACCCGGCCTTCCAGATCCGGTCGTCGAAGATCACGGTCTGGATCGCGAGTCGATCCGCCTGGCCGACGAGGTACTGCGCGATCGCCCAGCCGCGCTTGCGGTTCTCGTCGTTCACCGGGCGGACGAAGATGTCGACGGCCCGGCCGTCGTAGTGGGTCGAGCCCTCCATGTGCCCGTCGCGGACGCCGCCCGGCGCGAACCCGCCGAGCGCAAGGTCGCCGAAACGCTCCTCCAAGTCGGCCCGGACGTCGTCGGCGCGCTCGGTCAGACCGCTGTCGACCAGTCGCGGGTCCCCGGCCTCGAGCTCGCCGTCGAGTCGGCAGGCGAAGGCCTCGGCGGAGTTGCCGGTCAGGGCCGATGCGAGGGCTCGGGCGTCCTGCTCGTGGTCGGCGTAGGCGCTCGGGAAGCCTGAGCGCTGCACCGCCTGGGCGGCCTCGGTGATCGGCAAGGTGCGGTAGTCGCTCACGTCGACCAGCGCGTCGTAGAAGGCGTTGGTGGCGTAGACCGGGTCCTGCACCTCCATCTCGGTGCCCCAGCCCTGGGAGGGTCGCTGCTGGAACAGCCCGAGGGAGTCCCGGTCGCCGTAGTCGATGTTCTGCAGGTCTGACTCCTGGTAGGCCGTGGCCAGCGCGATCGACACCGCGCGCGCTGGGAGCCCACGACGTACGCCGATTGCAGCGATCGTGGCAGCATTCTCGGCCTGCTCGATGCTCACCTCGACCCGATGCCCGTCGACCTCGGCAACACATGCCTCACCCGCCGCGAACGGTAGCGACAAGTCGTCCATCCCGACCACCACACCGCTCACGACCAGGGCTCCGGCGCCGAGCACCACCAAAGGCGCCACGAGGCGCTGCTTGGTCGTGGCTCGTCCGGGCATGTGACAAGTGTGTCGGGTGGGTGGTCGGCGAGACCTGAGGCAGGAGCTCGCCGGTGGCTCAGTGCGAGTGCAGCGCCTCGTTGAGCGCCACGCCGCTGCCCTCACGCTGCACGGCCTCGACGGTGCCGGAGACCGAGTTGCGACGGAAGAGGACGTTGTGGGCACCGGACAGTTCGAGGGCCTTGATGACCTTCGGCTTGCCGTCGCGGTCGGAGATGGTGACCTTGGTGCCGGCGGTGACGTAGCAGCCCGCCTCGACGACGCAGTCGTTGCCAAGGGAGATCCCGATGCCAGCGTTGGCGCCGAGCAGGCACCGCTCGCCCAGCGAGATCGTCTCCTTGCCGCCGCCCGACAGGGTCCCCATGATCGAGGCGCCGCCGCCGACGTCCGAGCCGTCGCCGACCACGACCCCCGCCGAGATCCGGCCCTCGACCATCGAGGCGCCGAGGGTTCCGGCGTTGAAGTTCACGAAACCCTCATGCATGACGGTGGTGCCCTCGGCCAGGTGGCCGCCCAGGCGCACCCGGTCGGCGTCGCCGATGCGGATGCCGCTGGGCACCACGTAGTCGACCATCCGGGGGAACTTGTCGATGCCGAACACGGTGACGTGCAGGCCGGCGGCGCGCAGTCGGGCCCGGGTGAGCTCGAAGCCGGCGACCGCGCAGGGGCCGGCCGAGGTCCACACCACGTTGGTGAGCAGCCCGAAGACGCCCTCCATCGACATGCCGTGCGGGGCGACGAGGCGGTGGGAGAGCAGGTGCAGTCGCAGCCAGACCTCCTCGGTGGAGGTGGGCGCGGCGTCGAGGTCGGCGATCGAGACCAGCCGGACCTCGCGGGTGACCCGGCGCACCTCGTCGGCGCTCGCCGCCGCCGTCAGCTCTGCGGGCGCCTCGGGCGGCGAGTCGCCGAGCACGGGTGCCGGGAACCAGGCGTCGAGCACGGCGCCGTCGGGGTCGAGGGTGATCAGGGCGTGGCCGGAGGCAGCTGGGGTCGTCACGGTCATCAAGCCTAGGCCGGTGCTGGTGCCTACTGCCCGGTGCGTCCGTCGATGCACTCGCGGAGCAGGTCGGCGTGCCCGCAGTGCCGCGCGTACTCCTCGATCAGGTGCACCAGCACGTCGCGCAGCTCGAGCTCGCCGTCGGGGTGGGCGCCGAGGACGTCGAGGTCCAAGGTGCCGTAGACCTCCTTCGCATGCGCGACCTCGGTGCGCCAGGTAGCCCACGCCTCCTCGACGACCTCGGGATCGGCGCGAGCACCGTCGAAGTCCAGGGCCGGGTCCTCCGCGCTCCAGAAGAGCCGGGGGAGCTCGGGCTGACGCTCCATCACCCGACGGCACCAGGACTGCTCGACCTTCGCCAGGTGGCGGAGCAGCCCGAGGAGCGACAACGCCGAGGGCGGCACCGAACGGCGCGCAAGCTGCTCGGCGTCCAGGTCCTGGCACTTCAGCTCGAACGTCATCCGATAGTGGCGCAGGTAGTTCGTGAGCACCGCGCGCTCGCCGCGCAGAGGCTCGTCGTCCGCCGCAACGCGTGGATCGTCTGCAGGGTTGAGCCAGAGCTGGGTCATGAGTCCACTTGTATCCGATTGGCAGCAGACAGCGCGAGGGGGTTACCGTGGCCACACAGGCGTTCGAGCCGTCATCAGCGGCGAGTCTCCGGAAGAACGGTCCGCACCCATCGGGGCCCAGTAGAACCG
>JBAVCA010000008.1:0-1633 GCA_049586475.1 Nocardioides sp. | reverse complement strand
TCGGGTGCAGAACTACTACGGCGTGCGCTGCGACCCGTCGCTGCCCTACGACGAGGACTTCACCCCGCCGGGTGCCGTCGCCGTACCGGACAAGCCCGCGCTGGAGGGTCTCGAGCGGACCTGGTCCGAGCGCTGGCGGGCCGACGCCACCTACGCCTTCGACCGCACCAGGCCGCGCGCCGAGGTCTACTCCATCGACACGCCGCCGCCGACGGTGAGCGGCAGCCTGCACGTGGGGCACGTCTTCTCCTACACCCACACCGACCTGATCGCCCGCTATCAGCGGATGCAAGGCAAGTCCGTGTTCTACCCGATGGGCTGGGACGACAACGGCCTGCCGACCGAGCGTCGAGTGCAGAACCACTACGGCGTGCGGTGCGACCCGTCGCTGCCCTACGACGAGGACTTCACCCCGCCGGAGAAGCCGGACCCCAAGCGTCAGGTCTCCATCAGCCGGCGCAACTTCGTCGAGCTCTGCGAGCTGCTCGTGCCCGAGGACGAGAAGAAGTTCGAGGAGCTGTGGCGCACCCTCGGCCTC
This sequence comes from Nocardioides sp., assembly GCA_049586475.1. Classification (GTDB taxonomy): domain Bacteria; phylum Actinomycetota; class Actinomycetes; order Propionibacteriales; family Nocardioidaceae; genus Nocardioides. The sequence goes on along the minus strand of JBAVCA010000008.1, from coordinate 1,095 downwards.
TCGGTCGACTGGGACCAGCACTACACGACCATCGGGCCCAAGGCACAGAAAATCAGCCAGACGGCCTTTCTGCGCAACTTCGCCCGCGGCGAGGCCTACCTGCAGGAGGCGCCGACCCTGTGGGACGTCACCTTCCAGACTGCGGTGGCCCAAGCCGAGCTGGAGGCCCGCGAGTACGCCGGCGCCTATCACCGAGTCTCCTTCCACCAGCCCGACGGCGAGCCGGTCTTCATCGAGACCACCCGTCCCGAGCTGATCCCCAGCGTCGTGGCCCTGATCGCCCACCCCGACGACGAGCGCTATCAGGGCTTGTTCGGCACCTCCGTGACCTCGCCGGTCTTCGGTGTCGAGGTCCCGGTAGTCGCTCACCCCCTCGCCGAGATCGACAAGGGCTCGGGCATCTTGATGTGCTGCACGTTCGGTGACCTCACCGACGTCACCTGGTGGCGCGAGCTGGACCTGCCGGTGCGCACGGTCGTGGGCCGTGACGGCCGCTTCACCCGCGAGACCCCCGCCTGGCTGAGCAACGACCAGGCGAGCACGGCGTACGCCGAGCTGGCCGGCAAGACCACCTTCTCGGCGCGTGAGGCGATGGTCGCGCTGCTGCGCGAGAGCGGCGACCTCGACGGCGACCCTAAGCCGACGCAGCGGATGGCGAACTTCTACGAGAAGGGCGACAAGCCGCTCGAGATCGTGGCCACCCGACAGTGGTACCTGCGCAACGGCGGGCGCGACACTGCGCTGCGTACCGAGATGCTCGACCGCGGCCGCGAGCTCGAGTGGGTGCCGACGCACATGAAGCACCGCTACGACAACTGGGTGGGTGGCCTCAACGGCGACTGGCTCATCTCGCGCCAGCGCTTCTTCGGCGTCCCGTTCCCGGTCTGGTACCCCCTCGACGACGAGGGTGAGCCGGACTACGCCCACCCGCTCACGCCCTCGGAGGCCGAGCTGCCGGTCGACCCGGCGTCGCAGGCCCCCCGCGGGTACGACGAGAGCCAGCGTGGCGAGCCGGGCGGCTTCCTCGGCGATCCCGACGTGATGGACACCTGGGCGACCTCGTCGCTCACGCCTTTGATCGCCAGCGGCTGGGAG
>JBAVCA010000007.1:0-4902 GCA_049586475.1 Nocardioides sp. | reverse complement strand
TGATGCCTGACCTGATCGGGATGCCGTCGGCGAAAGCAGGGGAGCGTCTCGGCGAGCTGGGCCTGGGGTCCAGCTGGGGCCCGCCGGTCGTGGTGCGCTGCGAGGCGCGACCGCGGACGGTTGTCAGGCAGCGACCCGCGTCCGGCACACCGCTGAGGTCCGACACGACCGTGCACATCCGTACCGCCGCTTTGGACCTCGACCGGTTCCGTGGCCCGTGCGGTTCGCTGGACGAGAACGTCGACCTTGTCACCGAGGCGGACGCCACCTTGGCCCGCACGTTCTACCGATTCGCGGCCAATGCGTCGCTCGACGCGCCCTTCGCCAGCGGAGACGTCTGGATCGGAATCGAGGCCGGTCTCACGTCGACCAGCCTTGCCGGTAGCGAGTTGGGCGAGCTCCCGGGATGGGAGCTGGACACTGTCTACGCCGAGCGGTCGGGACCGTTCTCAGCCCTTGACACGCTGGCCCAGAGCGGCGGCTACTACGAGCTTCACGACGGCGTCGCTGGAGCGTGCTCTGGCGGCAACGACAAGGCACCACCCGAGCTGGACGGGCTCCGAGCGATCAGCCTCACTTCGCCTGATGACGTCACATCGGCGTGCCTCGAGTGGTGGGCTGTGACGCTCTTCCTGGACCCTCAGGATCGGATCCGGGGAGTGGCGTTGCGTCTGGGCTCTCCCTAGGCCGAGGCAACGCAGGACGTGTAGGAACAGGGCGCCCCCGGCCACGGCACAGCGGAAAATGGCAGGCTGCCGATCATGGACGACGACGCCGCGAAGACCAACCTCCACGACTACCTCAAGCACGAGCGCGAGGCAGTGCTCGCGAAGCTCGACGGGCTCTCCGAGTACGACGTCCGCCGGCCGCTGACCGTCACCGGGACCAACCTGCTGGGACTGGTCAAGCACCTCGCGACCTGGGAGGCCAGGTACCTCGGCGAGGTGTTCGGACGCCCCTTTCCCGAGGCCTTGTCCCGCTGGGACGACGAGTCGGAGGAACTCGCCGACATGTGGGCGACCGAGGACGAGTCGCGCGAAGCCGTCGTGGACCGCTACCGACGAGTCTGGGACCACAGCGACACGACGATCGCCAGCCTCGCTCTCGACGCGACCGGCCGCGTGGCGTGGTGGCAGGACGCCGAGGTGCCCCTGTTCAACATCCTCGTCCATCTGCTGGCCGAGACCAGCAGACATGCCGGCCACGCCGACATCTTGCGTGAGGAGCTCGACGGAGCGGTCGGAACCGACGCGGAGGCCATGACAGCGGAGCAGCGCGACCCAGCGTTCTGGAGGGAGCGGCGAGAGCACATCGAGGTGGCCGCGAGGTCTGCCGGTCGACCATGAGCCGCACTCCCCACTCCACGGAGCACCTACTCGGGTGATCAGCTCGCTTCGAGGTCGAGGAACAGGAAGCAGATGAACGGGCGACCGTCCGGGCTGAGAAGGATATCCGCTGGGGTGTCCGCCGCCGGCGGCGGCTCGGTGAGCCGCTTGATGCCGAACCCCGCGTCGATGAACGTGTTGAGGACGTCCTGCAGGGGTCGGTGCCAGTACGTCATCCAGATGGTTCGGTCGTCGTAGTCGTAGTCCTCGGAGTACTTGGTCAGGGCGAAGTAGTCGGCGTCGGGATAGACGATCGCGTAGATCATGGGGTGGATGATCGAGACGGTGAGCCGGCCGCCGGGCTTGAGCACCCGACGCAGCTCGGCCAGTGCCGAGGCCCAATCCTTGACGTAGTGCAGGGACAGTGACGCCACCACGAGGTCGAACGCGTTGTCGGGATAGGGCAGGGGCCCACCCAGGTCAGCGACTCTCACGTCCGCGCCCTGACCCAACCGCTCGCGGGCCAGCTCGACCATGGCTGGGCTCAGGTCGAAACCAGACACGATGGCACCCTTGGCGTGCAGCGCTGCCGACAGAGGACCCGAGCCGCAGCCGGCGTCGAGCACCTCCAGGCCTGCGACCTCGCCGGCGAGACGGATCATCTCAGGGCGCTCGTAGTAGGCGTTGAAAAGGCTGTTCTCGTTCCTCGCTGAGTACTCCGCCGCGAACTGGTCGTAGTCAGCGGACAAACCAGAGGCGGTGGGCGAGGTCACCGATTCATCCCTGGCCACGTGGCACCCCAGGCGATCAGGCGGACTTCTTCTTCGGCTTGACCTCGACCTCGCGCAGGATCAGCTCGGGCTCGGCCTCGCCGAAGACGACGTCGTGGTTGATGACGACCTTTGCCACGTCTCCGCGGGACGGCACGTCGTACATGACGTAGAGGAGGACTTCCTCGATGATCGCGCGCAGACCGCGGGCGCCGGTGCCACGCTCGAGCGCCTTGTCGGCGATCGCGAGGATGGCGTCGTCGGTGAACTCCAGCTCGACCCCGTCGATGTCGAAGAGCTTGTGGTATTGCTTGACCAGGGCGTTGCGCGGCTCGGTCAGGATCTGCACGAGTGCTGCCTGATCGAGCTTGTTGACGCTCGCGATCAGGGGGAGACGCCCGATGAACTCGGGGATCAGGCCGAACTTGGTGAGGTCCTCGGGGCGCACGAGCGCGAGCAGGTCCTCGGCTGCGCGCTCCTCGATCCCGCGCACCTCGGCGCTGAACCCGAGCGTCTTCTTGCCGACGCGCTGCTCGATGATGTGCTCGAGCCCGGCGAAGGCACCGCCCACCACGAACAGGATGTTGGTGGTGTCGATCTGGATGAACTCCTGGTGGGGGTGCTTGCGGCCGCCCTGCGGCGGCACCGAGGCGGTGGTGCCCTCGATGATCTTGAGCAGCGCCTGCTGCACGCCTTCACCAGAGACGTCGCGGGTGATCGAGGGGTTCTCGGCCTTGCGGGCCACCTTGTCGATCTCGTCGATGTAGATGATGCCCGTCTCGGCCTTCTTGACGTCGTAGTCGGCGGCCTGGATCAGCTTGAGGAGGATGTTCTCGACGTCCTCACCGACGTAGCCGGCCTCGGTCAGAGCGGTGGCGTCCGCGATGGCGAAGGGCACGTTGAGCATCCGCGCGAGCGTCTGGGCGAGGTAGGTCTTGCCACATCCGGTCGGTCCGATTACCAGGATGTTGGACTTGGCGACCTCGACGACCTCGTCCTTGGAGTGCTTGCCCGAGACCGGGGCCAGCCCGGCCTGGACGCGCTTGTAGTGGTTGTAGACCGCCACTGCCAGCGACTTCTTCGCCTGCTCCTGGCCGATCACGTAGGAGTTGAGGAACTCGAAGATCTCCTTGGGCTTGGGCAGCTCGGCGAGCTCGACGTCCGAGCCTTCGCTGAGCTCTTCCTCGATGATCTCGTTGCACAGGTCGATGCACTCGTCGCAGATGTAGACGCCGGGGCCGGCGATGAGCTTCTTGACCTGCTTCTGGCTCTTGCCGCAGAACGAGCACTTGAGCAGGTCGCCTCCGTCACCGATGCGTGCCACGGGCCGTCCTCCAAGGTGTGATGCGTTCGTGCTGCGGGGGTCGTGCAGGAAACTCTGAGACGGTACCCCGCGCCGCCCCCCAACGGGGGGACGGACACGGGACCGTCACAGGTGTCTCAGGCCAGGACCGGGGTCTTGAGGGACTCCAGCACGTGGTCGATCAGGCCGTACTCGAGAGCTTGCGGAGCGGTGAGGATCTTGTCGCGCTCGATGTCGAGGCTGACCTCCTCGAGCGACTTGCCGCTGTGGTCGGAGATCATCTTCTCCAAGAGCTCACGCATCCGCAGGATCTCATTGGCCTGGATCTCGATGTCAGAGGTCTGGCCGAAGGTCCCCTCGGTGTAGGGCTGGTGGATCAGGATCCGGCTGTTGGGCAGCGCGCGACGCTTGCCCTTCGTGCCGGCCGCGAGCAGGATCGCCGCTGCCGACGCGGCTTGACCCATGCAGACGGTCTCGACGTCGGGCTTGATGAACTGGATCGTGTCGTAGATCGCGGTCAGCGCGGTGAACGAGCCACCGGGTGAGTTGATGTAGATGCTGATGTCGGAGTCGGGGTTCATCGACTGCAGGCACAGCAGCTGGGCGATCACGGCGTTCGCGACGTCGTCGGAGATCGGCGTGCCGAGGTAGATGATGCGCTCCTCGAACAGCTTGCCGTAGGGATCGATCCTGCGGAAGCCGTAGGACGTGCGCTCTTCCCACTGGGGGATGTAGTAGTTCATGGCTCAGTCCTTGCTCGAGGAGGAGGTGTGGGCGGGTCGGCCCTCATCAGCAGCGTCGCGGGCGTTCTTCACGACCTGGTCGACCAAGCCGTAGGCCTGGGCCTGCTCGGCGGTGAACCAGCGGTCGCGGTCCGCATCGGCGACGACCTGCTCGATGTCCTGGCCGGTGTGCTCGGCGATCAGGTCGAGCAGCACCTTCTTGATGTGCAGGGACTGCTGAGCCTGGATCTTGATGTCGGAGGCTGAGCCGCCCATCCCCGAGGAGGGCTGGTGCATCATGATCCGCGCGTGCGGCAGGGCGTAACGCTTCCCCTTCGTGCCGGCGCACAGCAGGAACTGGCCCATGGAGGCAGCCAGGCCCATGCCGACGGTGGCGACGTCGTTGGGGATGTAGTTCATGGTGTCGTAGATCGCCATGCCGGCATCCACCGAGCCGCCAGGGCTGTTGATGTGCAGGAAGATGTCGGCCTCGGGGTCTTCGGCCGAGAGCAGCAGGAGCTGAGCGCAGATCGCATTGGCGTTCTGGTCGCGCACCTCGGAGCCGAGGAACACGATGCGCTCGCGCAGCAGTCGCTGGTAGATGTGGTCGTCGAGGACGTTGAGTCCCCCGCCGGCGCCCATCACCGGGAGCTGGGGGTCGCTGGGGCTGGAGTTCTGGTTCACGTCGCCGACCCTAGCCCGAAGAACCGACACTTCCACGGGCAAACTGCCCCTGTTCGCCGACAGCGGAAGACCCGACACGGAGCACCAAGACCAAACCG
>JBAVCA010000006.1:0-13585 GCA_049586475.1 Nocardioides sp. | reverse complement strand
GCGGACTCGTCGACCAGCGACCAGCCGAGCGTGGCGTCGCAGTGAGGGCAGTGGTTCTCGAAGTCCCCGGAGTCGAGCGCGGCGACGGCGCGCGGACCGGGCACCTGGTCGCCGTGCGTCTCGCAGGTGTAGCGACCCTCGCCGTAGACGACCATCGAGGAGGCCACGACCAGGCGGTGGACCGCGGCGTCGTGCATCGCGGAGAGCAGTGCGGCCGTGCCGAGGTCGTTGTGCGAGGCGTACGCCGGGAGGTCGGCGACCGTCACGCCAGCGCCGACGACGGCGGCCTGGTGGCAGACGGCGTCCACGCCGTCGAGGAGTCCGGCCCAAGCCTCACCGGTCACGGCCTCGCGGACGTCGAGCTGGTGGGTGCCCGCAGGCGCGGTGGCCGATCCGTGGGCCTGGGGCAGCATCAGGTCGACGCGCACGACCTCGTCGCCGTCCGCCTCGAGAGCGGCAGCGATCGCGGCGCCGATGAAACCGGCCGAGCCGGTCAGCAGGACCTTCATCGGGTAGTCACGCCGGGGATGTCGTAGGTGACCTCGACACCCTCGACCCAGGTCGAGCACGAGCAGGTAGCCGGGTCGGGCAGCTCCTCGAGCGAAGCGATCGTGTTGGTCAGCACGCCGGTGAGTCGTTCCAAGTTGTCGCGGAAGAGCGAGAAGACCTCCTCCTGTCCGACGCCGTCACCGGACTCGGCCCCCGCGTCCATGTCCGTGACCAGTGCAATAGCGGCGTAGCACTGCTGCATCTCGCGCGCCAGGGCCGCTTCCGGGCTCCCGGTCATGTTGATCAGGCTCCAGCCCTCCCCGGCGTAAGCCCGCGACTCTGCACGGGTCGAGAAGCGCGGGCCCTCGATGACGACCATGGTGCCGCCGGCCTTGATGCCCGGGTCGGCTGAGGTCAGTGCGCCGCCCAGGGTGGCGCAGTAGGGGTCGGCGAACGGCACGTGGCAGGCGCCCTTCTCCACGTAGGAGCCCACGCGGCGGTGGGTACGGTCGACGAGCTGGTCAGGCACCACGACGTCGCCCGGTGCCACCGAGTCGCCGAGCCCACCGACGGCGCAGGGAGCGAGGATCTGTCGCACCCCGAGCGATCGGAGTGCCCACAGGTTGGCGCGGTAGGGAATCGCGTGCGGCGGGAAGTCGTGGCGCGCGCCGTGGCGCGGGATGAACGCGACGCGACGTCCCGCGACCGTCCCCACTGCCACCGGCGCTGAGGGAGCGCCGTACGGCGTGGTGACGGCGTGCTCGACCGGGTCGTCGAGGAACGAGTAGAAGCCTGTGCCGCCGATGACGGCGATGTCGGCCACGGGCTCAGCGGTGTGCGTCATAGGAGCATTGTGCTCAGCCTGTCCCGACACCTGCGATCTACCCCTGCGTCGTCCCACCCGGTTCTGCGCGAGTCGGCGTGTTTAGTCGCCGACTCGACATCCCGGGCGAGCGCGAGTCGGCGTGTTTAGTCGCCGACTCGGCATCAGCGCTCGGAGTCGGGCAGGCCGAGGGCCTCCCAGACCGCCCGCCAGACCTGCTTGGGCGGTACGCCGGCGTCCAAGGCTGCCTGGGCCGTGCGCCCTCCGAGATCGGACATGACGTGACTTTCGGCCCACACCCGCATGTAGTCGATCCCGAGGGCGAGCTGCATCCGCTCCCAGAACTCCGTGTGCCGCACCGCTCCCCCTCGCTCGCTCCTCTGTCTCCTCTGTCCGGCGAAATGCTGCCATGCCCGAGCGCTGCTCCTGGAGCCGGCAGTCTGGTCTCGACCGACGTGCCGGTAGCAGCTCGAGTCGGACGCCGGGCGCGGCAGCAGGTTCAGAGCTTGACCGGTGCGGTGCCGAAGGCCACGTCGAACCGGTCGCACCAGATGACCACGGACTCGAACCCGGCCAGGTCGACGTCGGTGGGAATCTCGTAGTTCTGGTTGCCGTTCGTAGCTTTCAGTGCGCCCAGCTGGACGTAGCGGACGTCGTCGTAGGAGCCCCAGGCACCACCGCTCGGCGAGTTCGACAAGCCCACGAAGACATCGGGTCCGTCGGAGGTGCTGAAGTCCTCCAGCCGGACGAAGCGACTGCCGTCGGCGAGCTCGAGCACCGAGGCTGTACCCGAGGTGGCGTACTCAGCGTCCTCGAACTGCCCTGCCCCCAGCTCCACAGGTCCGGGCGCGGCTGCCTTCCTCGGTTCCTTCCCCCTGGACGGCTTCGTCTCAGACTCCGCCGTGGACGCCGCCCGGTTCGCGGTCTCGCTGTCGCCCACATCGTTCACGTCCCCAGCCGACGCTTCCGGCGGCGCCTCGTAGACGGTGCTGGAGGTGAAACGGGTCCAGGGCTCGAAGACCACCGCCCCGGCGGCAAGCACCACCACCAGCAGTAGAGCGAGTCCGGCGGTCCACTTCGGCATGCTGTCACTCAACCACGGACACCCAGCCGTGGAGTGCGACGAGACCTTACGAGGCGCTGACGCCCCCGCGTCCGTCCGCACGCCTGCGCCGCGGCGACGGGTCGCTCCGCGCAGATGCCGCCCCCGCGCACCACCGCGCCTAGAATGACGGCGCCGCTAGGTGTTCCGCGTCCACAGTCGCGCGCGTGCGGGCGGCCTCCCGACGACCTTGATCACCGCTGATCCCAGCCAACCCGCTCGTGCTGAGCGCGAAGGAACCTGCCTGTGCACCAAGCACCGACCGTCCGATCTGCCCTGAAGTCACCCCGCACCCTGCGCACCGAGACCCTCGCCGGCCTCGTGGTGGCGCTGGCGCTCATCCCTGAGGCGATCTCGTTCTCGATCATCGCGGGGGTCGACCCTCGGCTGGGGCTCTTCGCCTCGTTCACGATGGCGGTGACGATCTCGGTCGTCGGCGGTCGGCCGGCGATGATCTCGGCCGCTACCGGCGCGATCGCGCTGGTGATCGCCCCGTTGGTCGCCGACTACGGCGTGGAGTACCTCATCGCGACGGTGGTCCTGGGTGGCGCGATGCAGATCGTGCTGGCGCTCGTCGGCGTCGCCCGCTTGATGCGATTCGTGCCGCGCTCGGTGATGGTCGGCTTCGTCAACGCGCTGGCGATCCTGATCTTCGCCGCGCAGGTGCCCGAGATGGTCGGGGTGCCGTTCCTGGTCTACCCACTGATCGCCCTGGGGATCGCGATCATCGTGCTCCTCCCCCGGATCAACAACGTCGTGCCCTCTCCGCTCGTCGCGATCGTCGTGCTGACCACGATCACCTTGAGCGTGGCGATCGCCGTCCCCGACGTCGGCGAGCGCGGCGAGCTGCCTGACAGCTTGCCGACCCTGGGCCTGCCCGACATCCCCTACACCTTCGAGACGCTGAAGATCATCGCGCCCTACGCGTTCGCGATGGCGCTGGTCGGTCTGATGGAGTCGCTGATGACCGCGAAGCTCGTCGACGACATCACCGACACGCCGTCAGACAAGACTCGCGAGTCGTGGGGCCAGGGCGTCGCCAACGTCGTCACCGGCTTCTTCGGCGGGATGGGTGGTTGCGCAATGATCGGGCAGACGATGATCAACGTGAAGGCCTCCGGGGCACGAACCCGACTCTCGACCTTCCTCGCCGGCGTCTTCCTGCTGATCCTCGTGGTCGGCCTCGGTGACATCGTCTCCAAGATCCCGATGGCGGCGTTGGTCGCGGTGATGATCATGGTCGCTGTGGGCACCTTTGACTGGCACAGCATCCAGCCGGCGACGCTCAAGCGAATGCCCAAGTCGGAGACGACCGTCATGCTGGCCACCGTCGCCCTGACCGTGGCCACCGAGAACCTCGCCATCGGCGTCGGCGTCGGCGTGCTGACCGCGATGGTGCTCTTCGCTCGCCGGGTGGCGCACTTCGCCCAGGTCGACCGAGTGCTCGTGGAGACCGACGAGGGCACGACAGCCGTCTACACCGTCACCGGCGAGCTGTTCTTCGCCTCGAGCAACGACCTCTACGAGCAGTTCGACTACGCCGACGACCCCGAGCGGGTGGTGATCGACCTGAGCGGCTCGCACGTCTGGGATGCCTCCACGGTCGCCGCCCTCGACGCGGTGACGACGAAGTACTCCCACCGCGACGTGACCGTCGACATCCGCGGCCTCAACACGGCCTCGCTCGCGATGCACACCCGGCTCACCGGTCAGCTCTCCTCGGAGTGAGCGGGTTCGGGTCGGGAGTCCGGTCCACCAGGTCCTGACTCGCCGCTGACGGCTCCCTCAGCTCCACGCAGCGACCTGTGCTCGCGTGGGGTGCCAGGGCTCGACGCGTAACCGCATTCCGGCCTCGACCGGGGTCTTGCTGCCTTTGCGCTCGTTGCACGAACCGCACGCCGCGACGGTGTTGAGCCAGGTCCAGGTGCCGCCCCTCGACCGCGGGACCAGGTGGTCGATCGTGTTGGCCCGATGTCCGCAGTAGGCACAGCGGTAACGCTCCCGCGCCAGCACCCCGCGCCGGGTGTACCCCGCCGGGTGGTAGAGCCACTTGGTTGCCACGTAGCGCACGAGACGAAGTGCACGCGGCCACTGATAGGGCCCGATCATCCGCTCCCCGACGGCCTCGTGCACGACGGCGACCTCTCGCACCAGCATCTTGACCGCGTGCTGGAAGCTGACCCGACCCAACGGCTCGAAGGAGGCGTTGTAGAGCTGCACGGTGCCCGTCAGCGTGGTCATCGCCGCTCACCTCCTTCGATCGTCTGCGCGCAAGTCTGCGCCCCCCGAGCGGTCCGCGGGTGACGTCGAGTCGAAATTGTCCCCTCATGTCGGCCCTGAGGGAAGAGACTTACCGCCCCGGATGCGACTCCGGCCGTGTGCCCGACGACTTAGCCACGCTGTGGCAGGCGCTCGAGCCACCACTCGAGAGCGCTGTCGTCGGCGTAGGCCGCGCACATCACCTGCGCGAGCGCTCGCAGCGCGGCATGCCGCTGGCCCGGGCCTGCCTGCTGCGCGGCACGGGCGAGCGCGGCGCCCTCGTCCCAGCGGTCGGCGTCGTGCGGCAGCGGGAGCCCGGCGACCTGCTTGGCACTGAGCTTGATGGCGTCGGGTGCCAGCGCGGCGCCGAGATAACGGGCGGCAGCACCGGCCGCCACGGGAGGCGACAGCAGGACAGCGAGAGCGTGCCACAGCCGGTCTGGTTCGGTGACGAGGGTGAGCACCGGTACCGACGGCAACCAGGCGCCCCTCTCGTCGACTGCCGCCTCGATCACCCGCCCTTGAGTGGCGATCAGCACCTTCGGCATCAGGCGCTCCCGGGCCCACCGGCTCAACGACCCCTCAGCGTGGAGCGCGTCGAGGTCGACCAACGGGGCGGCGTACCTGGTCTTGGCGAAGCGGGTCGGCGCGCGGCCCCATCGGCACTCCGCTGGATCGATGAGCCCCGAGGTGATCAGCGGCGCGGTGGCGGACCCCGCTCCCCCCGCCGTGTCGTCCATCTCGTGGACGAACGGCACCAGTCCGTAGTACTGGTCACGGAAGTCGGCGGTGCAGAGGCCGAGGTCACCGAGGGTCCCCGACGTGCGTGGAGCAACCACGGGGATCCCGGCTGCCCTGGCGGTGAGCGGTCCCCACTCAGCTGGCGGCAGCACCTGGTCCTCTCCGGCAACAAACGCTGGGCCGTGCCACGTGGCGACCGGGCCCTGTGATGCGCCTGCGCAGAGGACTGGGACGCAGGTCAGCACCGACGTCCCGGAGAAGAGCGGCGTGAGCGAGGACCAGAAGGCAGTGACGGCGCCGGCAGCGGCGACCGCCGAGCGCACCGGTGCTGCGTCACGCGCGGAGAGGAGGGAGAGCGGTTGAACGAGCGCCACCGTGCCGCCCGCATGAACGAGGTCAAGGGAGTGCCGCAGGAAGACCGCGCTGGCGTCGGTGTAGGCCGCCAACCCCGCGACTCGGGGGGCGCGGAGGGGGTCCGGAGCGACCGCGGTGGTGGTGCGGTTGCGGAGCCGGCCCAGGAACGGCGGGTTGCCGAGCACGACGTCGTATGGCGCCCCCGGGTGAGGGCCGAGCCCGTCCCCGACGCGTACCTCGGGCTCCACGCGTGGAGCCAGGACCCGCAGGCGCAGTCGGGTGATGGCGACGGCGACGGGGTCGAGGTCGACCCCGTGGACGAGTGCGACCGCCTGATCCGGGGACAGCCCGCGTGAGATGAGCCGACGTGCCGCGGCGAGGAGGAAGTGCCCCGCCCCGCAAGCCGGGTCCAGGATCGATGGCGGGGCCTCCCCCTCGGCCGGCAGCGCCCGGTCGAGCACCCATGCGACCAGGGCGGGCGGGGTGTAGAAGCTGCCGGACCCCTGGCGTTCGGCCACGATGGACTCGTGGACGGTGCCGAGGTGCTCGATGGCCTCAGGACGGCGCCACGGGGCCAGTATGGGGAGGGCCCGCCCCCGGTCGTGCCCCAATCCGTGAGCCGACGCCACGGTCGCCAGCACGGCGTCCCACGCTGCGTCGCGCGAGCCGAGCGCTTCCTCAGCCGCGAGCACGCTCTCGATGAGGTCCGACACGGGCCGAGCGTAAGGGGCCCGTCGCTGAGGGGTGCCGCGAACCTCCCCTCTGGTGCGGAACTTCCCGGCCGAAGCGGAGCTTCTCCGTCGAAGCGCGGATTGTCCGCCACCATCGCCGAGCCCCACCTGTTACGGTCATACTGACTACAACATCCCGGAGGCGCGATGCCCACTTCAGCAGGCCTGTTGACGGACCGCTACGAGCTCACGATGCTCACTGCGTTCGTGACGGACGGCAGAGCGGAGCACCCGGCGGTCTTCGAGGCGTTCGCCCGGCGGCTCCCCGAGGGCAGGAGGTACGGCGTCCTGGCCGGACTCGGGCGCCTCCTCCCGCTGATCGCGAGCTTCACCTTCGATGCGGACGAGGTGGCGTGGCTGCTCGCCGAAGGGGTCGTCAACGAGGTCACGGCCGACTACCTGCGCGGGTTCCGCTTTCGCGGCGACGTCGACGCCTACCGCGAGGGCGACCTCTACTTCCCTGGCAGCCCCATCCTGACGGTCCGGGGCACGCTCGGGGAGTGCGTGCTCCTCGAGACGCTGGTGCTGAGCGTGCTGAACCATGACAGCGCCATCGCCAGCGCTGCGGCCCGGATGGTGCTCGCGGCCGGCGGCGCGGGCGATCGTGGAGGGCGACCCCTGGTCGAGATGGGAAGCCGCCGCACCCACGAGCAGGCTGCGATCGCAGTCGCCCGCGCGGCCTACGTCGCCGGCTTCGCGACCACCAGCAACCTCGCCGCCGGTGCCCGGTACGGCGTCCCGACCATCGGCACGGCAGCGCACGCCTTCACCCTTGCCTACCGGAGCGAGGCCGAGGCGTTCGCCAGTCAGGTCGCCGCCCAAGGCGTCGGCACCACCCTGCTGGTCGACACCTATGACACCGCCGAAGGCATCCGGACGGCGGTCGAGGTCGCCGGCCACAGCCTGGGCGCCATCCGCCTCGACTCCGGCGACCTGGCCGAGGAGTCCGGCAAGGCGCGGGCGCTGCTCGACGAGCTCGGCGCGACCGAGACCCGGATCATCGTGACCAGCGACCTCGACGAGTACGTGATCACCGCGCTCGGTGACGCCCCCATCGACGGGTACGGCGTCGGCACCCGCGTAGCGACCGGGTCTGGTCACCCGACCGCGAGCATGGTCTACAAGCTGGTCGCGGTCGCGGGCGAACCAGGCGGCCTGCTCCGCCCGGTGGCGAAGCGATCGCACGACAAGGAGTCCGTGGGCGGGCGCAAGACCGCCTGGCGTCGCCACAGAGCCGGGACTCTCGTCGAGGAGTGGTACGACCTCCGCGACCACCACGACCACCACGAAGACCGTGACAACAGGGACAACAGCGACAACAGGGACAGCAGCGATGACAGGGGCACCAGGGACGACTCGAGCATCACGGCGATCCAGGTCGCCGCCGTCCGAGGAGGACAGATCGTCCACACCCCCTCCCTCGACGAGGTGCGCGCCACCTGTGCCGCCGCCTTGGACAGCCTCCCCGCCGAGATGCGCTCCGTCGCCGCGGGCCTCCCCTACCTCACGGTCAGCCAACGCCCTGCCTCCCACCACGAAGAAGGAGACCACTCATGACCTTGACGAGACGCGCCTTGCTCGTCGTCGACGTGCAGAACGACTTCATCGAAGGCGGCTCGCTCGCCGTCTCCGGCGGAGGCGCTGTCGCCGCCGCCATCACCGCCCACCTGGAGCAGCACGCCGACACCTACGCGGCAGTCATCGCCTCCCGCGACTGGCACGACGCCGGGAGCACCAACGGGGGGCACTTCCACGCACCCGGCGAGGCGCCGGACTTCTCCACCACCTGGCCGGTGCACTGCCTCTCCACCGAGCGCGGTTCTGACTACGCCCCCGGTCTCGACCTCTCGCGAGTCACCCACCAGGTGCGCAAAGGCATGGGCGAGCCGGCATACAGCGCCTTCGAGGGCGTCACCGAGCAGGGGGCTACGGTCGCCTCCGTCCTGCACGAGCTCGGGGTCACCGAGGTAGATGTTGCGGGCATCGCCACCGACTACTGCGTCCGCGCCACGGTGCTCGACGCCCGCGCCGCGGGTTTCGCGGTCACCCTCCTGCCCGGCCTGCACGTCGGGGTCGCACCCGAGACGACCCAGGCCGCGCTCGCCGAGATGAGCGAAGCGGGAGCAGTGACCCGGTGAGCAACCCCCCTGAGCACCCGGGTTTTGCGGTCACGGTCGACCTGGCCGTCTTCACGATCCGCGACGGGCGGTTCGTCGTGCTCCTGGTCGAGCGCGGGTCCGAGCCGTACGTCGGGTGCTGGGCACTGCCGGGCGGCTTCGTCGAGCCCGACGAGGACGCCGAGTCCGCGGCGTGGCGCGAGCTGCGCGAGGAGACCGGGGTCGAACGCTTCGGGCAGACCGGCGGGCACCTCGAGCAGCTGCGCACGTACTCGGCCCCGGGGCGAGACCCCCGGATGCGGGTGGTCTCGGTCGCCCACGTCGCGTTCGCTCCGGACCTTCCCGAACCTTCCGCCGGCTCGGACGCGAGCGGGGCGCGATGGTGGGCGGTCGACGACCTGCTGGCGCAGTCCGACGTCCCCCGGCTGGCGTTCGACCACGTCGAGATCCTGCGCGACGCAGTCGAACGGATCCGCGCGAAGCTGGAGTACACGACGTTGGCCCTGGAGTTCGTGGCCGAGCCCTTCACCCTCCCCGAGCTGCGTCGCGTCTACGCCGCGGTTTGGGGCAGCGCACCCGACTTGGGCAACTTCCGTCGCAAGGTCCTCGGCACTGCCGACTTCGTCGTCGCCACCGATGGCCACGGCAGTCCGTCCGTGGCCGGCGGGCGCCGGGCGCTGCTCTATCGCCGCGGCGGGGCCGCGGCCATCTCTCCCCCGATGCTTCGGGCACCCCAGGGAAGCTGAGGTGGGAGCCCACCTCGTCGCCATCGCGCGGGTGCTCGCGGCCCCTCAAGGAGGAGGCCGGTGTCGGTGGCACCGGGCAGACTAGGCAGGTGACCCCAGCCGACCCTCTCGCTGACTTCAGCGAGCCCACCCGCACGTGGTTCGCGGCCGCCTTCGCTGCCCCCACCCCGGCGCAGGCCGGCGCGTGGGCTGCCATCGGTGCGGGCAAGCACGCCCTGGTCGTGGCGCCCACCGGTTCGGGCAAGACCCTCAGCGCCTTCTTGGCCTCGATCGACCGGCTCCTGACCACGGCGCCACCGAAGGACAAGGTCCGGCGCACCCGGGTGCTCTACATCAGCCCGCTCAAGGCTCTGGGCGTCGACGTCGAACGCAACCTTCGTGCCCCGCTCACCGGTATTCGTCACACCGCTGACCGTCTCGGCGTGAGCCTGCCCGACGTTCGAGTCGGCGTGCGCTCCGGTGACACCTCCGCCGGCGACCGGCGCAAGCTCGCCTCGACGCCGCCCGACATCTTGATCACCACGCCCGAGTCGCTCTTCCTGATGCTCACCAGCCAGGCGCGGGAGTCGCTCCGTGGGGTCGAGACCGTGATCCTCGACGAGGTCCACGCGGTCGCCGGCAGCAAGCGCGGTGCTCACCTGGCTCTGAGTCTCGAGCGGCTCGACGCGCTGCTGGACCGGCCTGCCCAGCGGATCGGTCTCTCGGCGACGGTGCGGCCGCTGGCAGAGGTCGCCGGCTTCCTCGGCGGCTCGGCGCCGGTCGAGATCGTGGCGCCTCCGGCCGAGAAGAGGTGGGACCTGAAGGTCGTGGTTCCCGTCGAGGACATGACCGCGCCCGGTCACGTCAGCGAGGCCGGCGATCCCGATGGCCCCGGTGCACCCGACGAGGGTGAACGCACCCAGGCCAGCATCTGGCCACACGTCGAGGAGAGCGTCGTCGACCTGATCGAGGCCCATACCTCGACGATCGTCTTCGCCAACTCCCGCCGCTTGGCCGAGCGCCTCACCGCGCGGCTCAATGAGATCGCTACCGCCCGCGCGCTGCTCCGCGCCGGGCTCGAGGCCACCCCCGCGCTTGTCGGTGGACCTCCCGCGGAAGTGATCGCACAGTCCGGCGCGAGCGAGGGCGCCGAGACAGTGATCGCCAAGGCGCACCACGGCTCGGTCAGCAAGGAGCAACGTGGACTGATCGAGGACGACCTGAAGCGTGGGCGGCTGCCCGCTGTCGTCGCCACCAGCAGCCTCGAGCTCGGCATCGACATGGGTGCGGTCGACCTGGTCATCCAGATCGAGTCACCGCCCAGCGTTGCCAGCGCGCTGCAGCGCGTGGGACGCGCCGGGCACCAGGTCGGTGAGGTCTCGCGCGGCGTGCTCTACCCCAAGCACCGGGGTGACCTGGCCCAGACTGCGGTCGCCGTCGAACGGATGCGCACCGGCGGCATCGAGGCGATGCGGATCCCGGCGAACCCGCTCGACGTCCTAGCCCAGCAGATCGTCGCCGCCACGGCCCTCGACACTGTCGACGTCGAGGAGCTCTACACCCTTGTCCGCCGCAGCGCGCCGTTCGCCAAGCTCCCCCGCAGCGCCTACGACGCCACCCTCGACCTGCTCAGCGGACGCTATCCCAGCGACGAGTTCGCCGAGCTACGACCTCGCATCGTCTGGGACCGTGTCACCGGCACGCTCACCGGTCGCCCGGGCGCTCAACGCCTGGCCGTCACCAGTGGGGGCACGATCCCCGACCGCGGACTGTTCGGCGTCTTCCTGGTCGGGGGCAGCGAGAAGGGTCCCGGCAAACGGGTCGGCGAGCTCGACGAGGAGATGGTCTACGAGTCGCGGGTGGGTGACGTCTTCGCGCTCGGCGCCACGAGCTGGCGCATCGAGGACATCACCCACGACCGGGTGCTGGTCACGCCCGCGCCGGGAGTCCCCGGTCGGCTCCCGTTCTGGAAGGGCGACAGCCTGGGCCGTCCGGCCGAGCTCGGTGCTGCGATCGGTGCCTTCACCCGCGAGCTCGGCGCGATGCCACGGGCAGCGGCCGAGCAGCGCGCCCGCGACGACGGCCTCGACGAGTGGGCAGCCGGCAACCTTGTCTCCTACCTCCACGACCAGCTTGAAGCTACCCAGGTCCTCCCGAGCGACACCACCCTGCTCGTCGAACGTTTCCGCGACGAGCTGGGTGACTGGCGCCTGGTCGTCCACTCGCCCTACGGCACTCCCGTCCACGCGCCCTGGGCCCTGGCGATCAACGCCCGGCTCCGAGAGCGCTACGGCGTCGACGGGCAAGCACTCGCCTCCGACGACGGCATCGTCATCCGGATCCCCGACACCGACGCCGACCCACCCACGGGTGACCTGATCGTCTTCGATCCCGACGAGCTCGACCAGATCGTCACCACCGAGGTCGGTGGTTCGGCGCTGTTCGCGGCCCGATTCCGGGAGTGCGCTGCCCGGGCGCTTCTGCTGCCCCGGCGAGACCCGGGTCGCCGCTCGCCCCTGTGGCAGCAGCGTCAGCGCGCCGCAGCCCTGCTCGAGGTCGCCTCGAAGTACCCCTCCTTCCCGATCATCTTGGAGGCGGTCCGCGAGTGCCTCCAGGACGTCTACGACCTGCCCGCGCTCACCTCGCTGATGCGCGCCATCGAGCGCCGTGAGGTGCAGGTCACTGATGTCGCGACCAGCTCTCCCTCTCCTTACGCCCGCAGCCTGCTCTTCGGCTACGTCGCTGCGTTCGTCTACGAGGGCGACTCGCCCATCGCCGAGCGTCGAGCGGCCGCGCTCTCCCTCGACCAGGGGCTGCTTGCCGAGCTGCTCGGCCGTGCCGAGCTGCGCGAGCTTCTCGACCCGTTGGTGCTGACCGAGGTCGAGGAGGAGCTGCAACGCCTTGCCCCGCGTCGCCAGGCTCGCACCAGCGAGGGCGTCGTCGACCTGGTGCGGCTCATCGGTCCCCTGTCAGCTGGAGAGATCCACGAACGCTCGACGCCGGAGGTCGAGGTCGACGCCGCCTTGACCGACCTCAGCGCTGCCCGCCGGATGGTGCTCGTCCGGGTCGCGGGCGAGGAGCGGTGGGCCGTCGTCGAGGACGTCGGGAGGCTCCGCGACGGACTCGGGGTCCCGGTTCCCCCCGGGACCCCCGAGGCCTTCGGCGAGGCGGTCGAGGATCCGCTCGCCGACCTGGTCGCGCGGTTCGCCCGGTGCCACGGCCCCTTCACGACCGATCAGGTCGCCGAGCGCTTGGGCCTCGGATCGGCCGTCGCACGGCACACCCTGCAACGGTTGGCCGGTCAAGGTCGCGTGCTGGAGGGCGAGTTCCGACCAGCCGGCACCGGCTCGGAATGGTGTGACGCCGAGGTCCTGCGCACCCTGCGCCGTCGCTCGTTGGCCCGACTGCGCAAGGAGGTCGAGCCGGTCGAGCCCACCGCCTTGGCTCGCTTCCTCGGCGCCTGGCAGCACATCGGCGGAAAGCTGCGCGGGGTCGACGGCGTGGTGTCGGTCATCGATCAGCTCTCCGGGTGCCCGGTCCCGGCTTCCGCTCTCGAGCCGCTCATCCTCGCCTCCCGGGTCCGCGACTACGAAGCGTCCTACCTCGACGAGCTCACCGCAGCCGGAGAGGTGATCTGGGCCGGCCACGCCAGCCTGCCCGGCTCCGACGGCTGGGTCAGCCTCCACCTTGCCGACCAGGCCCAGCTCACCCTGCCCGACCGCGCCCCGCTTCCCGCGGTGGAGGTGCAGGACGCTGTGCTCGCCGCGCTGGAGCCAGGCGGAGCGTGGTTCTTCCGGCAGCTCGCCGACACGGTGCGAGCAGCACTCGGGCAGCTGTCCCTGACCGACCAAGCCCTCAGCGCCGCACTCTGGGACCTCGTCTGGGCCGGGCGTGTCAGCAACGACACGCTCACCCCACTGCGAGCGCTGATCCGGTCCGGCACGGCCAGCCACCGCACCCGGCGTCCTCCTCCGCGGCCCGGGCGAGTCGCGCGCACCGGCCCTCCGGAGACAGCCGGCCGCTGGGCCCTGCTTCCCGAGCTCGACACCGACCCCACCCGGCGCGCCCACGCAAATGCCGAACGACTGCTCGACCGGCACGGCGTCGTGATCCGCGGTGCCGTCGTGAGTGAACGCACCCCCGGTGGGTTCGCCGCCGTCTACAAGGTGCTCTCAGCCTTCGAGGACTCCGGACGTTGCCGCCGCGGCTACTTCGTCGACGGCCTGGGCGCCGCCCAGTTCGGC
>JBAVCA010000005.1:0-7492 GCA_049586475.1 Nocardioides sp. | reverse complement strand
CCTGCTGCGTCGCGCGCACCTCGAGGAGGGCCTCGGCTGGGACGAGATGGCGGTCCTGGTGCGGTCGGGACGAGCCTCGATTCCCTCTCTTCGCCGGTCCCTGGCTGCCGCCGGGGTGCCGATCGAGGTCGCCGGAGACGAGACGCCGCTGGTGCGCGAGCCGGCGGTCGCACCGCTGCTGGCAGCGCTCGGGGTGGTGCTCGATGCTGGGATCGAAGACCCGGACGACGAGGCCTACGTCGACGCGGGCCGGGTCGAGAGTCTGCTCACCTCTGCTCTTGGCGGCCTGGACGCGACCGACGTACGAGCCCTGACCCGCACCCTGCGCGCGCGTGCGCCACAGGCCCGCCCACGTGACCTGATCCGCTCCGCAGTCCTCGACCCGACGAAGCTCCAAGGACTGCCCGGGATGCCCGCTCAGCGGGCCTTGCGTCTGGCCACCCTGCTGCGAGCAGCGGGCGACGACCTGGCCGAGGGGGCGACCGTCGAGGAGGTGCTGTGGAGGGTCTGGGAAGGCTGCGAGTGGGGTCCGCGACTGCGCGCCGCCACCCAGTCCGGCGCTCAGGCCGCGCGCCTGGCGCACCGGGACCTGGACGCGATCTGTGCTCTGTTCGAGGCTGCCGCCCGAGCGGAGGAGCAGCGTGGACACACCAGTGTCAAGGCGTTCCTGGCCACCCTGCGTGCTCAAGAGATCCCCGGGGACTCCCTCGCTGACCGGGGTGTGCGAGGAGAAGCCGTACGGCTGCTGACCGCGCACCGCTCCAAAGGGCTCGAGTGGCGCCTGGTCGTCGTCGCCCAGGTGCAGGACGGCGCCTGGCCCGACCTGCGCCGCCGCGACTCGCTGCTCGGAGCCGACCGGATCGGCCGCGACCAGCTGCTGCCGCCGGTGACCCGGCGAGCGATGCTGGCAGAGGAACGGCGCCTCTTCTATGTGGCCGCTACTCGCGCCCGACAGCGGCTCGTGGTCACCGCGGTGGCCTCACCCGACGACGACGGTGCGCAACCGTCCCGCTTCATCCATGAGCTCGGCCGCACGCCGGTGCACCTCGTCGGCCGTCCGCGTCGCCCGCTCTCGATGGCAGGGCTCGTCGCCGAGCTCCGACGAGTCCTGGCCGACCCCGCCACCCCCGAGCCACTGCGCCAGGCTGCCGCGGTCCGACTGCGCCGGCTCGCCGGGACCGAGATTCACGGACACCGGGTGGCTCCCCAGGCAGACCCGAGCACCTGGTGGGGACTACGCGAGCCGTCGTTGGCGACTCACCCGGTACGCCCGGCCGACGACCCGCTCACGCTCTCGGCGAGTGCCCTGGAGGGGCTGTTGACCTGTCCAGCGCAGTGGTTCCTGCACCGCGAGGCCGGCGGCGCGGTGGTCAGCTCCACCAGCCAGGGCTTCGGCAAGGTGGTGCACGCCATCGCCGAGCGGATCGCCAACAAGCAGATCGACCTCGACGGGGGTCCCGAGGCCCTGATGGACCTCGTCGACGAAGTCTGGGGGCGGATGGAGTTCCGCACGCCCTGGTCCGGGGAGCGTGAGCGAGTCGCGGTTGCCGACGTGCTTGCGCGTTTCGTCGCGTGGCACGCAAGTCCCGGGGCCCGCACCGTGATCGCCGTCGAGCCCCGGATTCGCGCCGAGGTGACGCTGCCCGACGGGCAGGTGGTGAGGCTGCACGGGTACGCCGACCGGCTCGAGCTGGACGAGGAGGGTCGGGTGGTCGTGGTGGACCTCAAGACCGGCAAGTACCCACCCACCGGGCCCGAGGTGGAGAAGCACTCCCAGCTAGGCCTCTACCAGCTCGCCGTCGACCATGGGGCGGCCGATGTGCACGTCGATACGCACACCGGCGCGCACCCTGGTGGGACCACCGAGGCGGCTGGCCGGGGGCCGGTCCGCTCGGGCGGCGCCGAGCTCGTCCAGCTGCGCCATGGGGTCGAGCTCCCGAAGGTCCAGCACCAGCCACCGCTGTCGGACCCGTCCGACGCGTCCGAGCCACGTCTCATCGAGGAGCAGCTGATGCAGGCCGCTGCCACCGTACGGTCCGAGCACTTCGTGGCCCGGCCCGGCAGTCACTGCGATCGGTGCACCTTCCACGCGATCTGTCCGGCGCAGGCCTCGGGGACGGTGCTGAGTTGACGACGTCCGGGCCGACGATGCCGATCACCATCGAGACCCCTGAGCAGCTGCGTGAGCTGCTCGGTGAGGACTGGACGTTCAGCGACGCCCAGTTCGCAGCGATCACTGCGCCGCTCGAGCCAGCGGTCGTCATTGCCGGCGCGGGTTCGGGCAAGACCACCGTGATGGCTGCTCGCGTCGTGTGGCTGGTGGCCACCGGACAGGTCGCCCCGGCCGAGATCCTGGGCCTGACCTTCACCACCAAGGCCACCGCCGAGCTCGAGGCCCGGATCCGCGAAAGTCTTCGCCGGGCCGGCCTGCTGCCCGATCGCACCACTGCGCCTCCCTCTCCTCCGGTGCCCGGAGAGGCCGAAGAAGTCGAGGAAGCCGACGAGCCCACCGTGTCGACGTATCACTCCTATGCTTCGGCATTGCTGACTGAGCACGGGTTGCGGATCGGCCACGAGCCCGACACCCGACTCATCGCCGATGCGAGCCGCTTCCAGCTCGCCTCGCGTGCCGTGCAGCGCTATGCCGCCCCGGTCGAGCACCTCAGCGACTCGCCGCCGCACGTGGTGCGTTACCTCCTCGCGCTCGATGCAGAGATGAGCGAGCACCTCGTCGACCCCGACACGGTGCGGGCGCACGACGCTGAACAACGCCGGCTGTTCGTCGCTGGCATGGCAGGGGAGTCCCGCAAGACCTATCGCCTCCTGAACGAGAAGGCGATTGCTGCGATCGACGCCCGCTGCGAGCTGCTCGGGCTCGTGGAGTCCTACCGTGCACTGAAACAACATCTCGGGCTGATGGACTTCTCCGACCAGATCTCACTGGCGGCCAGGCTGGCCAGCGAGTGTCCTGAGGTGGGCGAGATCGAGCGATCCAAGTATCGCGTGGTGCTTCTCGACGAGTATCAGGACACTTCGGTCGCGCAGGCGCTCATGTTGAGCCGCCTCTTCTCCGGCCCCCAGGTCGGGTCCGGTCGTGGCCACCCGGTCACCGCGGTCGGTGACCCCAACCAGGCCATCTACGGCTGGCGCGGCGCCTCGGTGTCCAACATCCTCGAGTTCGGCACCGACTTCCCCAGTGCTGACGGTGCCCGCACGACCTATCCTCTGGTGGTCAACCGTCGCTCGGACAGCCGGATCCTGACCACCGCGAACCACCTGGCTGCCGAGCTGTACGCCACCCGCCCCGATCTGCTGCCGCTCGAGCCGATGCCCGACGCGCGCGAAGGGGAGGTCCGAGCGATCGTGCACGAGACCTACGACGACGAGCTGGCGTGGTTGGCCAAACGGGTGTTGGAGACCCACGCCCGACTGGTCTCGCAGAAGGACGGTCCGGTCTGGAAGGAGATCGGCGTCCTGACCCGGGACAACTCCCACGCTGCTGCAGTCTTCGACGTCCTCACCGACCGTGAGATCCCCGTGGAGATCGTCGGTCTCAAGGGTCTGCTCCGGCTGCCCGAGGTGGCCGAGGTCGTTGCCGTCCTGACCCTGGTCCAGGACGTCACCGCCAACGCCGCGCTGCTGACCCTGCTCGCCGGGCCGCGCTGGGCGATCGGACCGCGTGACCTCGCGCTGCTCGGTCGCCGTGCCGCCCAGCTGGCGGGAAGCCACACAGGTGCGGAGGTCTTCTCCGACGTCCACGAGCAGCTGAGTGCAGCGGTCGAGGGTGCCGACCCGACGGAGATCGCCTCGCTGTGTGACGCACTGGACGACCCGGGTGACCCCGCAGAGCGCGACGCCCTTCCCTACTCCGACGAGGCTCGAGCACGGTTCGGCCTGCTCGCAGCTGAGCTGCGCAGGCTCCGCGCGTCGATCGGCGAGCCGCTGCTGGACCTGGTGCGTCGCATCATCGACGTCACCGGTATCGACGTCGAGCTGGCGTCGTCGGTCAGCCCGGCAGCCGCGGCACGTCGGGACAACCTCGATCTCTTCGTGCAGGCGGTCGGGGAGTTCCAGGCGGTCGACGGGCAGGTGACCCTGTCCGCGCTGCTGGCCTGGCTGGAGGCCGAGGACGAGCACGGTCAAGGTCTCGACGTCGCGACACCGTCCGAGGCCGACTCGGTCAAGCTGCTGACGGTGCACCGTGCGAAGGGCCTGGAGTGGGACGCGGTCTTCCTCGTGGGGGTGACGGAGCGCAAGTTCCCCTCCAACCGCGGCCGGTCGAGCTGGCTCACCCAGGCTTCGGTCATGCCGACGGCCCTGCGCGGCGACGCGCGGGACCTTCCGCGGCTGGCCGGGCACGGGCCCGAGGACATCAAGGCCCTGAGCGTCGCTGCGAAGGCCCACGACGCGACGGAGGAGCTGCGCCTGGGCTACGTTGCCTGGACCCGGGCGCGCCACGAGCTGTCAGTGTCGGCCTGGTGCTGGAAGGCCGGGCTGAAGTCCGGGCTGGGCCCCTCGACCTACCTCGACCTGACCCGCGAGGCGATGGCGACGTGGGGTGGTGAGCCGGACGCCTGGCGGGACGCGGTGGTCAAGGGCGAGGTCCACCCCCACGCCGGGGACGACATCGACCAGGACTGGCCGATCTCCCACCACACGCCCGAGGTGGTGCGCCGCCGGGAGGCCGCCGCGAGGGTCCGCGCCGTACCCGATGAAGGCAACGACCATGTGGATGACCTCGAGGACATGCTGCACCTCGAGCAGGTCCAGCAGTGGGACGACGAGATCGACCGACTGCTCGCCGAAGCCGCGCGAGACCGGGCGCAAGAGATCGAGGTGCCGCTGCCCTCGAGCCTGTCGGCCACGTCGCTCGCGCGGTTGCGTGACGACCCGGAAACGTTCGCCCGCGAGCTGGCCAGGCCGATGCCGAGGCGGCCTTCGTCGGCAGCCCGCTTCGGAACCCGATTTCACGCCTGGGTCGAGGCTCGCTTCGGACAGCAGCTGCTCCTCGACCCCGACGACCTCCCCGGCCGCGCCGACGTCGGCATCGAGGACGACGCGGACCTCCAGGAGCTGATCAAGCAGTTCGAGTCCGGGCCGTTCGCCGATCGACCGCCCCTGGTGGTTGAGCCTTCCTTCGCCCTGGTGCTGGCCGGGCAGGTGGTGCGCGGTCGCATCGACGCGGTCTATGCCGAGGGCGACGGCTACCTGATCGTCGACTGGAAGACCAACCGGACTCGCAGCGCCGATCCGCTGCAGCTCGCGCTCTACCGGTTGGCCTGGGCCGAGCTTCAAGACGTGCCGCTCGACCAGGTGCGGGCAGCGTTCTACTACGTGCGGGAGGGAGACCTGGTCGAACCGGGCGCCTTGCCCGACCGTGCTGCGCTCGAAGACCTGATGAGATTGCCGTGATGCCTCGGCATCACGCGGAGGCGGTGGTGGGATTGTCCTCGAGGTCGACCAGCCGTCGCTGCACGCGGGTCGCCGCCATCCGACCGGCCCGATTGGCGCCGATCGTGCTGGCCGAGGGGCCGTACCCCACGAGCTGGATGCGTGGGTCGGCCAGCGCCGTCGTGCCGTCCAGCGCGATCCCCCCTCGGGATCCGCGCAAGTGCAGCGCCGCGAGGTGGTTGATGGCGGGGCGGAAGCCGGTCGCCCAGAGAATCACCTCGACGGGCTCGAACACCTCGCCGTCTGGCCCGTCCCAGCGGACCCCATGGGGCCCGATGTCGGTGAACATGGGGCGCCGCCGGTAGGCGCCGAGCGAATCGGCTGCCCGTTCCTGCTCGCGCAGGGCCAGTCCGGTGACGCTGACCACGCTCGCCGGTGGCAGGCCCTGGCGCACGCGCTCCTCGACCAGGGCCACCGCCTTGCGACCGGCTTGCGGGGTGAAGTCGTCGGTGCGCCAGACCGGCGGGCGCCGGGTCACCCACAGCGTCTCGGTCACCGGTGCGAGCTCGCCGAGGAGCTGGACGGCGGAAGCACCACCTCCGACGACGAGGGTTCGTCGGCCGCGAAAGTGCTCCGGACCCGGGTAGTCACGGGTGTGGAGCTGCTCGCCGCGGAAGGCCTCGACCCCGGGGTAGTGGGGCACGAAGGGTCGCGACCAGGTGCCGGTGGCGTTCACGAGGGTCCGCGTGACCCAGCGGCGTACGCCGGCGTGCACGACCAGCAGGCCGGCCTCGGCACCCGATCCTTCGCTGACTCGGTCGACGCGCACCGGTCGCTCGACGGGGAGCCGGTGGGCCGACTCGTAGTCCGCGAAGTACGTCGGCAGAGCGTCGTTGGCGCGATCGGCCCCTGCAGTCTCGGGTCGGTCGGCATCGGGCAGCGCAGCGATGCCGTGCACGTCGGCCATGGTCAAGGAGTCCCAGCGATGCTGCCAAGCACCGCCCGGGGCGGCGTCGGCATCGAGCACGACATGACCCAGGCCGCGGCGAGCGAGGTGATAGGACGCCGACAGGCCGGCCTGGCCGGCGCCGATCACCACACTGTCGAGGACCGTCTCCATGTGAGGCCAACGCTCGCTGCCGGCCAGGTATTGCCAAGCTCGGTTGCCACTTAGGCTGACGTGGTGATCCCTCCCCACCTCAGCCTGAGCGCCGCTCCGCACGACCGCCTCGGGCTGCGGCGCAGGGACGAGGCGTGGCTGGAGAGTGCGTGGTCCGACTCCGCATCCCGGGTGCTCGTCATCTCGGGTACTCGGGTGCGTCCCGAAGGGGGAGCACTGTCCTGGGTGTCCCCGGCGGATGCGCCCGCAGGCGTCCGGATGCTGCTCGGAGAGCGTGACGGCACCACCTGGTGGGCCGTGATCACCGACTCCTCCCTCGCTCGTGACGATCAGGAATGGCTGCCCCTGCGCGGCCTTCTCCCGGCGCTCGCGGAGGGCCGCCTCGACCACTCGGCGTCCCTGCTGCATGCCATGGGTCTGGCCGAGTGGCACTGGGTCACTCGCTTCTGCCCGCGTTGCGGTGGCGCTCTGGTCGCTGCGGCCGCCGGGCACGAGCTGCACTGCTCGGTCTGCGGCAAGCCGCAGTTTCCTCGTACCGACCCCGCTGTCATCATGCTGATCAGCGCTGGCGAGCCCGGATCTGCTGAGGAGCGTTGCCTGCTCGGTCGCTCGCCGCTCTGGCCTCCGGGCAGGTTCTCGACGTTGGCCGGCTTCTGCGAGCCCGGCGAGAGCCTCGAGGACGCCGTCCGTCGGGAGGTCGCCGAGGAGGTGGGAATCCGGGTGGGAGAGGTGACCTACTTCGGCAACCAGCCCTGGCCGCTGCCGCAGAGCCTCATGCTCGGCTTCACCGGCCGCGCGCTGTCGGAGACGATCACTGTCGACGCCGATGAGATCGTCGATGCGCGCTGGTGGACGCGCTCGGAAATGCTGGCCGAGGCGGAGAGCGGCGAGCTGATGCTGCCCGGCGGCGTCTCGATCAGCCGCTCGCTGATCGAGCACTGGTACGGCGGTCCGCTCCCGGGCCAGTGGTGAGGTCGAGTC
>JBAVCA010000004.1:0-10216 GCA_049586475.1 Nocardioides sp. | reverse complement strand
CAACGGGTCGACGGTCACGGGCCCCAGTCTGCCGTTGACCGCTCCAGCGTCGACGGCGCCGCTGCCTGACCGCTGCCCGCAGACCCGGCCACGCCCCGTGGGCTGCTCGCGAGCGACGTGAGCGGCGCGCGCTTCGAAGCGCTCAGTGCTGCCCCAGCAGGCCGCGAAGCCGGATGTGCCCGTCCCGGATCCGGCTCTTGACCGTGCCCAGCGGCAGCCCGAGCTGGAGGGCGATCTCGGCATGGGTGTGGCCCTCGAAGTGGACGAGGAGCAGCACCTCTCGCTGAGCCGCGGGCAGCTGAGCCAGGGCGGCGTGGACCCGAGTCGCGTCGAACAAGGCGAAGACGAGCTCCGTCGTCGCGTCGGAGGCTGAGCGGGTCAAAGGCTGCACCTGGCGTTGATAGGCCTCCTCGCGCCTGGTCCGCGCCTGCGCGGAGCGGACCCGGTCGACCGCGGCAGCGTGAGTGATCATCATGATCCACGAGATCGCGCTCCCGCGACTCGGGTCGAACCGGCTTGAGGTTCGCCAGATCTCGACGTAGGACTCCTGCACCACCTCTTCGGCCTGCGCCGGGCTGCGGACGATCCGGAGGGCCAATCCGTACACGCGCGACGATGTGGCGTCGTACAGCTCCGCGAAGGCAGCTGTTTCCCCGACCCCTGCTCGCGCGAGCAACAGTGCCATCACCGCCGGAACGCCGCCTCGCGTCGTCGCCGTGCTCGAGGGAGGGCTGGACACAAGGCTGGACATCAGGCAGGACCCCAGGACTCCGTCGTCGGCCCACCAGGTTGTGTCTATCGGCTCGAGCGCGCGGAGTGCGGTCGAAGACAGCGTCTCCGGCTTCACATCTCGCACCAGGTCCGGGGCACCACGACGGTGGTCTAGTTGGGTCGAACCTAGCCCGCGACCGGTCCGACGGCAAGGGTCCGGCACCGAGGCCGACATCGGCTCGCAAATGAGCAGCGGCCATGACCGGCTCCTTCAACGAGGAGCTCGACATGGCCTGCTGGTGTTCGGTGGAGCTGAGGGGATTCGAACCCCTGACCCCCTGCATGCCATGCAGGTGCGCTACCAGCTGCGCCACAGCCCCGTTCCCGCTGCCCCGAAGGGCAACGACGTGTACTTTAGCCAACCCCCTCGGCGATGCGAAATCGGCCCCCTTCGACGGAGGTCAGGCGGTGCGGTTGTACGCCGTCAGCCGCGTGGAGGGTGGGTCGTCGTGCGTCTGCAGGACCACCCACCCGCAGTTGTCGAGACCGCGCAGGGTGTGGAACAGCTCGTCCGGCCATCCGAGCAGCGCTCCGGTAGCCACCCTGATCGCCGCACCGTGCGAGATCGCAACAGCGCTCTGGCCCGGTTCGATCGCACCGAGCAGGTCTCTCAGCACCGCGTCCATCCGATACCTGACCTCACCGGTCCGCTCTGCGGTCGGACAGGCGTCGTACTCGCCGTGGCGAAACTTCTCGAACTCCGCGGGAGCCGCCGCGACGTACTCGGCGTGCGTCAGCCCCTCGCGGTCGCCGAAGGAGAACTCCCGCAGCCGAGCGTCGTACGTCGGCTCGAGTCCCGTCGCCGCCGCCACGGGCTCGCAGGTCTGACGGGCGCGAGCCAGGTCCGAGCACCAGAGCAAGCTGGGCGCCAGCTCTGCCATGCACTCCGCGACCTGCTTGGCCTGAGCGCATCCGACGTCGTCGAGGTCGACCTCGAGCTGCCCCTGCACCCGTCCGGCGTGGTTCCACGCCGTCCGTCCGTGCCGGAGCAGAACGAGAGTGCGAGGCTCAGTCACTGACGGGCTGGCTCGGCGGTGCCGTCACGTCGGCAGGGAGCTCGATCGCGGGGCAGTCGCGCCACAGACGCTCGAGGGCATAGAACTCCCGCTCCTCCTGGTGCTGAACGTGCACCACGATCTCGCCGTAGTCGATGAGGACCCAGCGTCCGTCGCGCTCGCCCTCACGTCGGATCGGCTTGGCGCCGATCTCGCGCAGCTTGTCCTCGACCTCGTCGACGATGGCCTTGACCTGTCGGTCGTTGGTCGCGGAGGCGAGGACGAAGGCGTCGGTGATGGCGAGCTGTTCGCTGACGTCGAAGGCGATGATTTTTTCGGCGAGCTTGTCGCTGGCGGCACGGGCCGCCGCGTGGACGAGCTCGATGGCGTGGTCGGTGGCGGTCATGAAGAGTCTTCCGTTGGCGAGTAGAGACGGTGCTTGGTGATGTATTGGACGACCCCGTCGGGCACCAGGTACCAGACAGGGCGGTTGAGGCGCTGGCGCTCGCGGCAATCGGTCGAGCTGATCGCGAGAGCGGGGACCTCGAGCAGGGTGACGCGGTCGTGCGGCATCATCTCGACCGTCGACGGGTCGAGCTCGGCACCCGGTCGGGTGCAGCCGACGAAGTGCGCCAGCTCGAAGACTCGCTCGGCATCGCGCCAGCTGAAGATGTCGCCCAAGGCGTCGGCGCCGGTGATGAAGTACAGATCGGCGTCGGGCAGCTCGAGCGCAAGGTCCCGCAACGTGTCGATCGTGTACGTCGGCCCGTCGCGGTCGATGTCGACCCGGGAGACCCGGAAGCGCGGGTTGGCCGCGGTCGCGACCACCGTCATCAGGTAACGGTCCTCGGCCGGGGAGACCACCCGGTCGGACTTCTGCCAGGGACGTCCGGTGGGCACGAAGACCACCTCGTCGAGGTCGAACCACGCTTGCGCCTCGGAGGCGGCCACCAGGTGACCGTGGTGGATCGGGTCGAAGGTGCCTCCCATGACGCCGACGCGGCGCCGCGCGACGGCGCGGTGGGTCATGAGCCGAGCACTAGCTGTGCTCGCGTCCTCCGCCGAAGGACACCAGTCCGATGAGCAGCGCCAGCAGGATGGCGAGCGTGATCGCTCCGATCACCCAGGCGGGGACCGCAGGGTCACTGGCTTCCTCGGAGGCTCGCAGAACAGCGGTGACGATCAGGCTCGACGACATGTCCCCATCCTAAGCCATCGCGCGGGACGACCCGTCAGTGGAACCCGGTCTCGATGCCCTCTACTCCGAGGAAGATCATGGTGAATCGGAGCGTCCGTCCGAGGAAGACGGTCGGCACGAAGACCCACAGCGGCATCCGCAGGAAGCCGGCCACCGCAGCCATCGCCAGGAGCGGGGGCAGACCCACCGAGGCTGCCAGGAAGATGACGCCGCCAGAGAGCCACGGCCTTCCCTCCATGCGGGCCACCCACCGCTCATAGCCCGCCTGTACCTTGGGAGCCGCGAGCTTCTTCTTCATCCAGGCGGACTCCGAGCCCCTGCGGGCCACCTGGTACCAGACCACCTTGCCGATCGTCGCGCCGGCGCCGGCCGCGATCCCCAGCGCCAGCGCGGTGCCCAGGCCGGAGCGCTGGGTCGCGGCACCGGCGATGTAGACCTCGATCGGGATGGGCACGATCGCGGTGACGATCCCGATGAGGAACGTCGACAGCCAGAGCAGCATCAGCCGTTCCGGCTCGTGGAGGTCACGCGGGCACCCGGGACGGGACCGGGAGCCCGAGGTCCAGGAGCCACTTCAGCGACACGCACTTCACCACCAGCAGGGCGCAGGCGATGATCAGGCCCAGCCACCACCACCCGGTGACGAGCAGCAGCACCGCGAAGAGGGAGGAGTTGACGGCCTTGGCGGGCTTCGACCAGTTCCAGCGGTAGATCCGCTGATCGACCTCGTAGAAGTAGTTGGGACTCCGGATCGGCCAGGCGAGGAACGCCAGGGACAAGAAGAAGTCGATCACCATGAACTCGAAGAGGTAGACCGCCACCGGCAGGATCATCTCGTGCTGCAGGACGGCGAAGCCGAGGTAGAACGCTGCGCAGTTGATCCGGTCGCAGAGCATGTCCATCACTCCGCCGATCCGGGTCTCGCAGTCGAAGTAACGGGCATAGGCGCCGTCGGCCATGTCGCCGACCCAGTAGACCCCCAGACCGACCACGAGCCACACGAGCTCCTCCTGCCACACACCCACGAGGCACAGGGCGAACGAGGCAGCAGTGCGAACGAAGGTGATGATCGTCGCGCCGGTCCAGAGCCGCTCGGCGTCGGCGTCGGCGTACGTCGCATGCTCAACCACGCCGCGACCCTATCTGCAGGCCGGCCGGATCATCGCACGTGCCCGTCGCCGATGACGACGTACTTCGTCGAGGTCATCTCGAGCAGCCCCATCGGGCCTCGCGCGTGCAGCTTCTGGGTGCTGATCCCGATCTCGGCGCCGAAGCCGAACTCTGCCCCGTCGGTAAAACGCGTCGAGGCGTTGACGAGGACGGCGGCCGAGTCGACCTCCGCGACGAACCGGCGCGCGGTCGCCTGGTCCCGCGTCACGATCGCCTCACTGTGGCCGCTGGAGAAGCGGCGGATGTGAGCCAGTGCGCCGTCCACGTCGGCCACTACCGCGACCGAGATGTCCAGGGACAGGTACTCGCGTTCGTGGTCCTCGTCGGTCGCCGGGAGCACGCCCGGGAGCCGCGCCACAGTGGCGTCGCCGTGCACCACGACGTCGGCCTGCTGCAGGGCTGTCACGAGGACCGGAAGAAATGCGTCGACGAGGTCGGCGTGCACCAGCAGCGACTCGGCCGCATTGCACACGCTCGTGCGCTGGGTCTTGGCGTTGAGCACGATGGCGAGCGCCTGGTCGAGGTCTGCGGCGGTGTCGACGTACACGTGGCAGTTGCCCACCCCCGTCTCGATGACCGGCACGGTCGAGCCCTCCACAACGCTGCGAATCAATCCCGCTCCCCCTCGCGGGATGAGGACGTCGACCAGCCCGCGCGCTTGCATCAGGGCGGTGACGCTGTCGCGTGAGTCGGCCGGCACCAGCTGCACCGC
Source organism: Nocardioides sp. (assembly GCA_049586475.1). Taxonomy (GTDB): domain Bacteria; phylum Actinomycetota; class Actinomycetes; order Propionibacteriales; family Nocardioidaceae; genus Nocardioides. Next base: position 5,370 of record JBAVCA010000004.1, on the reverse strand, counting down.
GTCGGCGGGAAGCCCGCTCTTCTCGATGGCGCCGCGCAGAGCGGCGACGATCGCTGCGTTGGACGACGCCGCGCTCGACGACCCCCGCAGCAGCACCGCGTTGCCGGACTTGAGGCAGATGCCGGCCGCATCGGCTGTGACGTTGGGGCGTGCCTCGTAGATCATTGCCACCACGCCGAACGGCACCCGGACCTGTCGTAGCTCGAGCCCGTTGGCGAGCGTGCTGCCACGCACCACCTCTCCCACCGGGTCGGGAAGGCCCGCCACCTCGCGCAGCCCGTCGGCCATGACGCCGAGACGATCGGGCGTCAGCCTCAGGCGGTCGACGACGTTGGGTTCGGTGCCGGCGGACTCGGCGCGGGCGACATCCTCGGCATTCGCTGCCAGGATCGGGTCCGAAGCGGTCACGAGCGCGTCGGCCATGGCCAGCAGCGCTGCGTCCTTGGTCGCTCTCGTGGCCAGCGCGAGGTCGCGGCTCGCCTCGCGGGCGCGCACGGCGAGGTCTCGGACAACGTCGGACGGGCTCACCCGCAGAACCTTAACTGGGCCGAGACGCGGTGGACGCAGCACCGAGGTCCGGCAGCAGTGTGAGCCCGCAGGCCTAGACCGGACGAGGTCATTTCAGCTAATTGTGACTTTCCCGTATCCCGCTTCGCCCTCCCAGCGATTCATCTCATGACACGCTCGAGTGACGCGTGCATCCCAGGAGGAATCATGACCAGCACCCCCGCCCCGCGCAGCCCCCGCCGCAAGGTGGCCCTAGTCGCCGCCGGACTGGCAGCCATGGCTGCGCCGTTCTCGTTCAGCGTTCAGGTCGACGCAGCCGGCACCAACGACCGTGACGGAGACGGGATGCCCAGCCGCTGGGAGCGCACGCATGGACTGAACCCCAACAAGGCTAACGCCAAGGCCGACGCCGACGCCGACGGACTGAAGAATCTCGGTGAATTTCGTCAGGGCGTCGACCCGCTGGACGAGGACTCCGACGATGACGGTCACGACGACGGCGACGAGGTGCAGGACGGCGTGGCCTCGACCGACGTCGATGACGACGACACCAACGACGACGGCGACCTCGACGGTGATGAGGACTCCGACCGCGACGGCGTCGACAACGAGGACGAGGACGACGCCGCCGAGGAGTGCGACGACGACGACGACGACTCCGACGACGACAACGTGGCCGACGAGGACGAGAACGACAACGGGACCGACGTCGACGACGCCGACTCCGACGACGACGGTGTCGAGGACGGCGACGAGGACAGCGACGAGGACGGCGAGGACGACGAGGACGAGGACGACTCGCAGCGTGACGACTGCGACGACGACGACGAAGACGACGACGACGAGGACGAGGACGACTCCGACGAGCGCGACGACTCCGACGCGGATGCCCGTACCTCCTTGCGCTGGTACACCCTGAGCTGACCGGTGGGCGGCCTGGAGGCGGACGGGACGGCGGTGCGGTCCGATGACGATCCCACCGACGCCTTCGCCGACCTCCTGGCCGCCGCCCAGGCAGGGCAACCGCAGGCACTGGGCGAGCTCTGGTCACGCTTCGCCGGCGGCGTTGCTGGTTTTGCTCGTGCCCGTGGTGCGACCGACGCCGACGAGATCACCAACGATGTCTTCCTAGCCGTCTTCACCAATATCGGCGCCTTCAACGGCGATGCCGGTGGCTTCAAAGCGCTGCTCTTCACCATCGCGAGACGTCGAGTGATCGACGACCTACGTCGTCGGGGCCGGCAGGTCCCGTCGACGCCCTGGCGGCTGTTCGAGGATCGTCGCACCGATGAGGGTCCTGAGGACAAGGCCGTGGCGCGGGAGCGGTACCTCGACGTGCTCGGACACATCAATCGACTCACCGAGGACCAACGGGACGTCGTGCTCCTGCGGCTCGTCGGCGAGCTCTCCATCGAAGAGGTCGCTGCGACGCTGGGGAAGACCCCTGGCAGCGTGAAGTCGCTCCAACGCCGAGGACTCGACGCCGTGCGTAGACGCTGGTCCGAGGGCGCCGCCGCAAACGAGCCCACGCTGCTCACCGACCCTGGCAGCGACCAGCTGAGAGGACCCGTCGCATGATCACCTACGAAGAGGCCAACGCACTCCTGGACGGCCCGTCGACGGCACTCCCGGTGAACCTGCGCCCCCTCGCGGACACACTGACCGAGCTCAGGAGCCATGTTGTGGCTGTCGCCCCACAACCCTCCGCGGCCATGCAGTCGATCCTGGCGACTGGCAACGTGCCCGCGTCGGCGGCAGAGAGCACGAGTGCCCGCGTGCGGCTCACCCGAGCTGCCTCCACGGTTGCAGGGCTCAGTCTGGGCGCCAAGCTGTTGCTCGGCGCCGGTACTGCAGCGGCTGCAGTCGGCTTCACTCATCCTGAGCTCGTCGTGGGCCCCCTGACCAACCTCTTCAGCAGGTCGGAGCCGGCGCCGGACCCGCAGCCGGCTCCTGCGGCAGACCCGTCCGCTCCCGGTTCCCCGGTGTCGCCTCCAGACGTTCCGCCCGAGGGTCAGGACGGCAGCGGAGATGAGGCCGACCTCAGCTCCCCCGAGAAGGACCGCGACGAGAGCACGAGCAACGACGACGACGGTGGCGACCGCAAGGACACAGTGGACCGCGACGAGCAGGAGAGCACCGACCAGGGCTCGAGCGACCGCGGAGGCCGCGACCGCGACGACGACAGCGGGGACGACCGGGACGACCGGGACGACCGGGATGACCGGGATGACCGGGACGACCGGGACGACGGGGACGGCGGGGACGACCGGTCGGATCCTGCCGACGCTGACGAGGAGGATGTCGATGATCCGGCCGGGGCCGAAGGAGACGCCGACGACGGCGATGGCGACGAGCCTGCTGCCGACGACAGCGATGGCGTGTCGGACATCGAGGTCGACGGGGTCCCCTCACCGCCGGAGGATCTCGTCGACGAGGCTGATCTCGACTAGAGCACGCTCCGCGTCCCGTCTCCTTGCACGGCGAGGCCCCGTAACCTTTCGGGTTACGGGGCCTCGCGGAAGGTGCTGGCGATCGGGGTGGGAGCCGGCTGCCGGCGGCCGTTTCGTCAGCTCTTATCTGACAAGCGGCTCAGGACTTCTTGGCCTCGATCTGCTCGGTCGCGGCCGGGAGTACGGCGTGCAGGTCGCCGACAACTCCGAAGTCGACGAGCTCGAAGATGGGCGCTTCCTCGTCCTTGTTGACCGCGACGATCGTCTTCGACGTCTGCATCCCCGCGCGGTGCTGGATCGCACCTGAGATGCCGTTGGCGACGTAGAGCTGCGGCGACACCGTCTTGCCGGTCTGACCGACCTGGAAGGTGTGCGGCATCCAGCCCGAGTCGACCGCAGCGCGCGAGGCGCCCACGGCCGCACCGAGTGCGTCCGCAAGTCCCTCGATCGGCTCGAAGTTGCCGCCCGTGCCACGGCCGCCGGACACGACGATCGCGGCCTCGGTCAGCTCGGGACGACCCGACGCCTTGCGCGGCTGGGAGGCTACGATCTGCGCAGTCTTGGCAGCGTCCGACACGGTCACCGCGAACTCCTCGATGGCACCGGCCCCGGCGGTCTCGTCAGGGGTCGCCGAGTTGGGCTTCACGGTGATGATCGGCGTGCCCTTGGTGACCTTCGCCTGCACGGTGAAGTTGCCGGCGAAGACGCTCTGGGTAGTGGTGCCATCGTCAGCGATGTCGACAGCGTCGGTGATCAGGCCCGAGTCGAGCTTGATCGCCAGACGGCCGGCGATCTCCTTGCCCTCGTAGCTCGAGACAAGCAGGATCGCGGCAGGATCGCACGTCGCGGCCAGCTGCTGCAGTGCCTCGGCCTTGGGGGCCACGAGGTAACCCTTGATCTCGGCATCGTCGATGACGTAGATCTTCTCGGCGCCGAATGACGTGAGCTTCTCGGTAGCGGTCGATGCCTGGTCGGCACCGCCGATGAACACCGCGGACGGCTCGCCGAGCTTCTTGGCCAGGGCCAGCAGCTCGAGGGTGGGCTTGCGGACCGAACCATCGACGTGGTCGACCAGAACCAGGACTTCAGACATGTTTCTCTCCTCTTTTCCGGCGAGCCGACTCAGATGAACTTCTTGGACGCGAGGAACCCGGTGAGCGCCGTGGCGCCCGAGCCGTCCTCGTCCTTGACGATCTCGCCGGCCGTGCGCGGGGGACGCTCGGTCGTCTCGGAGACCTCGCTCCAGGCGACCGAGAGGCCGACCTGGTCGCCCTCGACGCCGATGTCGGAGAGCGCGTAGGTCTCCAGTGGCTTCTTCTTGGCGGCCATGATGCCCTTGAAGGACGGGTAGCGCGCCTCGCCGGTCTGGTCGGTGACGGAGAGCACGAGCGGCATCGTGCCGCCGATCACCTCGGTGGCAGTGTCACCGTCACGCTTGATCCTGACCTGGTCGCCCTGACTCTCGACGACCGCGGCAAAGGTGATCTGAGGCAGACCCAGGCGCTCGGCCAGCATCGCCGGGACCACGCTGCCGGAGGCATCGGTCGACGCCATGCCGCACATGACGAGATCGATCTGACCCTTGTCGGCGCCGATCTTCTCGACCGCCTTGGCCAGCACCAGGGAGGTCGCGATGTAGTCGGAGCCGGCGATGGCCTCGTCGGAGACGTGAACCCCCTCGTCGACACCCATCTGCAGAGCCTTGCGCACCGCGTCGACGGCCTTCTCGGGGCCGACGCACAGGGCGATGACCGTGACGCTGCTCGGGTCCTCGGCCTTCTCCTTCAGCTGGAGGGCTTGCTCAACGGCATACTCGTCGAGCTCGGACAGGAGCCCGTCGACGCCGACGCGGTCCACGGTATTGTCCGACTCGAAGCGCCGGTCGGCGGTAGCGTCGGGAACGTATTTCACACAGACGACAATGTTCATGGTGGTGTGGCCTTGACGGCCCCTCCTGATGCACTCGGTGGCCCGACCCACGGGGAACCGTGGGTCGTCGTGGCCGGAGACGATGCGACAACCGCGAGGCTACCGCCGCGCTCACGGCATTGGTACACACGTCCGTACATGAGTGGTCATTCGTGGGACAGATCACGTCCCGACGTCGAAGCCTTCCGCCGCCGGGACGTGACGGAGCGAGCAGCCAGAGGTGCTGGCGCCCTGCTCGTGGAGCGGTGGATCAGGGGCGGATGACCGAGTCAGCCACCTTGCCGATGACCAACCAGGAGATCGCTGCGAGCCCGTAGTTGAACAAGGCAGTGCCGGTATCTGCGGTGTTCTCGACCTTCAGGTTGAAGTCCTTGATCGGGGAGCTCAGATCGAAGAGGCCGAGGTCGATCTTGTCGGCGGTCTCGCGCATGAACACCACCAGGTCGTTCTGCCTGTTGGCCTCGATCGCGATCAGGAGCACCTC
>JBAVCA010000003.1:0-2343 GCA_049586475.1 Nocardioides sp. | reverse complement strand
GACCGAAGTCGGCACGCGCTCGGATCCGGAAGCCCCGCAAGCAGCTCGACGCGCTGTCGGAGGACGCCCCCGAGTCAGGCACCGAGGACATCGCTCCCCAGCCCGACGCAGCAGCCGCTGTGCAGTCAGAGCCCGAGTCCGACGTCGCCGCGGCGGCTGATCCCGCTGTGCCCGACGAGGCCGGACATGAGGTCGCGCCTGAAGCCGAGCCGGCACCCGACACCGACATCGCCGCCGAGTCCGGGGTCGCTTTCGAGGATCCGGCCGACGCCGTCGAGCCGGCGGCCGACGCCGTCGAGCCGGAGGCTGACACCGAACCTGAAGCCTCCGACGGCGACACTTTCGTGGCCGAGGCTCTCATCGAGGAGCACCCGCACCAAGCAGCTCAGTCCGACGACGAGCCCGAGGCCATCGTCGTGCTAGCACCCGAGCTCGAGGCCGAACCCCCGGTCGAGCCCGAGCCCGAGCTCGAGGCCGAAGCAGGAGCCGAGGTTGAACCCGAGCTCGAGGCTGAAGGCGAACCCGAGCCCGAAGCCGAAGCCGAGGTCGAGCTCGAACCAAAGCCCGAACCCACGCCAGAGGTCAAGCCCGCAGCAGAGCCCGAGGCAGAGCCCGAGCCCACCCCGGACCCCAACCTCACGTCCGCCTCGCAGAAGGAAGCCCTCGCGGACCTCCCCGCTGATGACCTCCCTACCGCGACGAGCCATCAGCCGTACGTCGCCCGCCGTCGCGGTAGCAGCGGCATCATCGCAGCGATCCTGGCGGCCGCCGGAGTCGTGGCCATCTTGGTGATGGCTATCAACCAGGCGATCGGCGACCAGCCGGTCCTGGCCGCCGCCATCGGCGCGCTGGTGTTCTTGGCGACGCTGTTCGCCTATCGCCGGATCGGCCGCTCCAGCACCGTTCGGCTCTCCGAAGAGGGGATGCTGACCCTCGTCTTCGGCGAGGCCAAGCACACCTTCGACCTGTCCACGGACCAGACCGAGGTGAAGATGATCGAAGCGCCCGGCGACCTGGACTGGGCCGTCCGGCTCGTGCGACGTGGGCTGCCTCCGGTCGAGGTCGACATGAGCTCGGTCGATCCCGTGGTCTTCACCGAGGCGCTTCGCCAGTGGCGGCCCGAGCTATGAGCCTGCCACCCGAGCCAGCAGACTCATCGGGGCCGACAGCGGCAGCAGGGGCCCACCCCGGCGGTACCGAGACCAGTGCGGAAGCCGGCCTGCGGGCCGAGCGGGATGCACTCCAGCAACGGCTCGACGAGACCGAGGAGATCGCCGAGCAGCTCGCCGAGGAGCTGGGGCAGGCACGCGCACGGCTTGCCGAGGCCGAGGCGGCGTCCAACGCTTCGTCCGGGCGGCTTCCCCTCTTCGACGACGCCACCGACTCCCCCGACGGGCTGATCCGCTCGGTCGATGGCAGCGACCGTCTGCTGCTCCCGATCGCCCTTGCCGCCACCGCTCTGGTCGTGCTTCTCGTGGCGCTCCTCTCCTTGGCCAACAACGGCTTCCTCAGCCTCTTCAGCATCGGCTCGTTGCTCGCCGCCGGGCTCCTCGGCCGCGCCGCTTGGGCGACGCGGATCGTGCCCGTCGAGGTGTGGGTCGACCGTGGGGTCGTGCTCGTGCGGCGGGGGGACGCCTCGCTCAACTTCGACCTCACCAGCAGCTCGCTGCGCTGCGACATCCAAGGAGTCCCCGGGGACATGGACTGGCGAGTGCGGTTCTACCGGCGCGGGCTGGAGCCGTGTGACATCGATGCCTCGATGGTCGACGCCGATGCCTTCATGGAGCAGCTGCGTCGGTACCGACCGAGCGCGTAGCTGCGGTTCCCGGTCGGCGTTCGGCTCGACAGCGCGGGGCCCTCAGGCGTTGAGACCGGCCTTCAGGGCTGCGGCGATGTCGAGGACCGCGGAACGCGAGCGGCGCCCGACGCCGACAATGTTGAAGAAGCCGTGGATCTGGTCGGGGAAGCGGTGCATCTCGACCCGGACCCCGCCCGCGACCATCGCGCGGGCGTAGGCCTCGCCCTCGTCGCGCAGCGGGTCGAAGCCGGCCGTGCAGAGGTAGGCCGGCGCCAGCCCGGCCGGAACCTCGTGGCGCAGCGGGGAGAGCCGGATGTCGTCGCGGTCGACCGGGGCGGGCATGTAGCTCTCGCTGGCCAGGTCCATGAACGCCGTGTCGAGGTAGAAGCCCGCGCCGAACAGCTCCAGGCTGCGGGTGTCGCGTCGCGCGTCGGCGGAGGGATAGATCAGCAGCTGGAAGGCCAACGGTAATCCCTCCTGAGCAGCCGCGATCGCGGTCGCCGCGGCCAGCAGACCGCCGGCCGAGTCGCCGCCCACTGCGAGCC
>JBAVCA010000002.1:0-4779 GCA_049586475.1 Nocardioides sp. | reverse complement strand
CGCGGGGGGATGGGTGGTGCCGACGGGAGCATCCGGGATGCCTGGCGACCCGCACCACGAGGATCAGACCGACGCGTGGGTGGCCGGCGACCTGCTGCCGATCGTCACCGACTGGGACGCCCTGGTCGACGTCACCGGCACGGTGTAGCTTCGGCCGACTCCTCAGTGAACACATGTGCTCTAACTCATGCCGTGGGTGTGGCGGGCGTCATCGCGGCCACGGGGCGCTCGCTGCGACCGTGAGACATGACCACAATCCTCTCCGGCGTCCTCGCCGCGATTGCCCTGACGGCGACCCTGCTGACCGTCTCCTCCACGGTTGCCCCGGCGGCGGGTGTCGGGGCGTCTGCGACCTACGGGTCAACGCTCGCAAAGCGTCAGACGCTGCGCTCGGGCTGCCACGCGTACCGCTTCGCCTACCGCGTCACCGCACCGGGGGACGACTGGATGGCTGAGATCAGCCTGGTGAGCCCGGACGGCGACAGCTTGGTCTCGCACTCCTACAAGGGCACCGCGGGTGATCCGCGGAAGGCGTCGCGACGCTTCCGATTCTGTGACGTCAGCACCAGCCCCGGCCGACACACCATCACGATGCTCGTGACGTCCTACGACTCCTACGACGAGGACACTCGGCGCAGCGACCCCACCCGGTTCAGGCTCACCCAGCGCTGATCGCGGCGCACCGGGCTCCTTGTGGGCCTAGGGAACGGCTGACCGCGTAGCGTTCGTGCTCGTCGCAGGCTCGAGGCCACGTGTGCGACCGGTTGAGCCGGACCTCCGGCTCTGACCGAGGCGAACGACCGACGGGACACCCTGTGACTGACGATGGACTCCGCAGCCCAGAGCGCCGCGAACGCTCGGAGCAGGCCGAGAAGCCAGCGCGGGAGGAGGTCCTCGGTGACGGCATCGTGTGGTTGTCGCGTTGGACCCTGCGCTGGCTGATCCTGGCGTTGGGTTTCACCCTGCTGACCTGGCTTGTCGCAGAGGTGTGGAGCATCCTGCTGCCGATCGTGCTGGCCCTGGTGCTGACCACCGTCCTCGAGCCGCCGGCGCGCTGGCTGCAGCGACGTGGACACCTGGGCGCACCGGTCGCCGCTGCTGTCATGGTGCTCGGCTTTGTTGGAGTCCTCACGCTCGTGGTGCTGTTCCTGGCGCCGTCGGTCGGCTCGCAGGTCGGCGAGATCGCAGACAACGCTGCCCAGGGGCTGGGCAAGCTCGAGGATTCATTCGCGAAGAGCGACCTGGCCACCAAGGACCAGGTAGACGCGGCCGTCGGGGCCCTGCAGGACAAGCTGCGCTCGAGCGCGAGCAGCATCGCCTCGGGCGTGCTGGTGGGTGTCAGTGCCGCCACCTCGGTGCTGATCAACGCTCTGCTCACCCTCGTGCTGACCTTCTTCTTCCTCAAGGACGGTCGTTACTTCCTGCCCTGGTTGAAGCGTCAGCTCGGACCCAGCACCGGTCACCACGTGGGCGAGGTCGCGTCGCGTTCGTGGGCGACGCTCGGTGGCTTCGTGCGCACCCAGGCCGTGGTCGGGCTGATCGATGCCGTCCTGATCGGCACCGGGTTGGCCATCATCGGCGTCCCGCTGGCACTGCCGCTCGCGGTGCTGACCTTCGTGGCCGCATTCGCGCCGATCATCGGTGCGATCGCCATCGGCGCCGTGGCGGTACTGGTGGCCCTGGTCAGCCAGGGCTATGTGGCCGCACTGATCGTCCTCGCGCTCGTGCTCCTCGTCCAGCAGCTCGAGGGCAACCTCCTCCTGCCGTGGCTGCAGGGGCGCACCCTTCACCTGCACGCCGGGGTGGTGCTGCTCACGATCGTCCTGGGCTCGACGCTCTTCGGCGTTGCGGGAGCCTTCCTCTCCGTCCCTGCGGTCGCCGTCGCCGCCGTGGTGCTGCGCTACCTCAACGATCTCGTCTGCGAGCGCAGCGGAAAGCTCGTGCCGGACGAGGACGTGCCGCGGTCCGAGCCGGTCGAGGAACCTTCGGCCTGAGCCGGCACGGGGGCGGGGCCTCCTCGGAGGTGTCCTCCCAGCGGATGGTCTGCTCTGGACTGCTGAGGGGTAGGAAGAAGGGGTGCCCCACGACCCCAGCGATCAATTCGTCCACGTCCGCGGAGCCAACGAGCACAACCTGAAGAACGTCGATGTCGACGTGCCACGCGATGCGATGGTGGTCTTCACCGGGGTTTCGGGCTCCGGCAAGTCCTCGCTGGCTTTCGGGACGATGTACGCCGAAGCGCAGCGTCGCTACTTCGAGTCGGTCGCGCCCTACGCGCGCCGACTGCTCCAGCAGGTGGGCGCTCCACACGTGCAGGAGATCACCGGGCTGCCCCCGGCGGTGGCGTTGCAGCAGCGCCGTGGCGCACCCAGCTCGCGCTCGTCCGTGGGCACGCTGACGACGCTGTCCAACCTGGTCCGGATGCTCTACTCGCGCGCCGGCACCTACCCCGACGGGGCGCAGCGGCTGGAGGCGGAGTCGTTCTCCCCGAACACTGCCGCCGGCGCGTGCGACGAGTGCCACGGTCTGGGCGAGGTGCACGACGTGGCCGAGGACCTGCTCGTACCCGAACCTACGCTCAGCATCCGCGACGGAGCGATCGCCTCGTGGCCCGGCGCTTGGCAGGGCAAGAACCTCCTGCGCGTCGTCAAGGCTCTTGGGATCGACGTCGAGCGTCCCTGGCACCAGCTCTCCCAGGAGGACCGCGACTGGCTGCTCTACACCGACGAGCAGCCGCGGGTGCTCGTCGATCGGCGCGGAGAGCCCGATGACTCCACTGGTCGCGACTACCACGGGACCTTCTGGAGCGCGCGCAAGCACGTACGTCACACGCTGGCAGACACCAAGAGCCAGATGATGCGGGACAAAGCGATGCGCTTCGTCCGCACGGGCACCTGCCCGCGCTGTCACGGCACCGGACTGCGGCCGGCCTCGCTCGAGGTCAGATTCCGTGGCCTGACCATCGCCGAGACAAATGCGCTGTCCTTCACCGAGCTGGTCGCGCTGCTCCGTCCGGTCGCCGAGCTCACCGGGGCCGCTGCGGCGACGTCCTCGGCGACGTCGGGGGAGGGCACCGAGGTGGCGGTACGGCTGTGCGCCGATCTGGTGGCGCGAGTCGAGGTCCTGCTCGGGCTCGGGCTGGGCTATCTCGCCCTCGGCCGCAGCTCCACCACGCTGTCGCCCGGCGAGGCGCAGCGGCTGCGGATCGCCACGCAGCTCCGCTCAGGACTCTTCGGGGTTGTCTACGTGCTCGACGAGCCCTCCGCAGGTCTGCACCCGGCTGATGCTGAGCCGCTGCTCGACGTGCTCGAGCAGCTGAAGGCCTCGGGCAACTCGTTGTTCGTCGTCGAGCACGACCTCGACGTCGTCCGGCGGGCCGACTGGATCGTCGACATCGGACCGGGGGCCGGCGAGCTCGGCGGCCACGTGCTCTACTCCGGGCCGCTCGGTGGACTCGAGCACGTCGAGGGATCGATCACCGCGGAGCACTTGTTCGGACGTGCGCCAGCGCTCGTTCGACCCGGGCGCACCCCGCACGGTTGGCTGCACCTGCGGGGGATCAGTCGGCACAACCTCGACGACCTCTCGGTCGACGTCCCGCTGTGCGTGCTGACGGCGGTGACCGGAGTGTCCGGCTCGGGCAAGTCGACCCTGGTCACCCAGGTCCTGGCCGAGCTCGTACGCCGGCACCTGGGTCAGGCACCAGAGGACCCGGAGGACACCGCGCTCGAGATCGACGTCGACGACGCCACCGGGCTGGAGTCCTTCGATCGGATCGTCCGCGTCGACCAGCGGCCGATCGGACGCACGCCCCGCTCCAACCTGGCCACCTACACCGGGCTCTTCGACGCCGTGCGCAGGGTGTATGCCACGACCCCCGAGGCTCGCGAGCGCGGATACGGCGCGGGCCGCTTCTCCTTCAACGTGGCGGAGGGCCGCTGCGAGACCTGCCAAGGGGAAGGCTCGGTCTCGGTCGAGCTGCTCTTCCTCCCCGGCACCTACGCGCCCTGCCCGACCTGCGACGGTGCGCGCTACAACGCCGAGACGCTCGAGATCAGCTATCGCGGAAAGAACGTCGCGGAGGTGCTAGCGCTCTCCGTCGACGAGGCGGCCGACTTCCTGTCCGACGTACCGGTCGCTGCGCGCAGCCTGACCACGCTGCGCGAGGTCGGCCTGGGTTACCTGCGGCTGGGCCAGCCGGCGACCGAGCTCAGCGGGGGCGAGGCCCAGCGGATCAAGCTCGCCACCGAGCTGCAGCGGGCCCGTCGAGGTCACGCGCTCTACCTGCTCGACGAGCCCACCTCGGGATTGCACCCCGCCGACATCGCGCTGCTGGTGCGACAGCTGCACCGGCTCGTGGACGCGGGCAACACCGTGGTGCTGGTGGAGCACGACCTGGACACGATCATCTCTGCCGACTGGGTCATCGACCTGGGCCCGGGCGGGGGAGACGGCGGCGGTCAGGTGGTCGCGAGTGGCACGCCCGCGGACATCGCTCTGGCCAGGGGTAGCGCTACCGCGCCCTATCTGGCCGCGCGGCTCGCTTCAGCGAGATAAGTCGAGCCCCTGACCTGTCCTGCAGGTCAGGGGCTCGATCACACTGGGGTGAGTAACGGGACTTGAACCCGCGACATCCGCCACCACAAGGCGGCGCTCTACCAGCTGAGCTATACCCACCATGCATCCCGGCCCCCGCAGCGCGGAGTCTGGGACCGGAAAGAGTGTAGAGGCTTCAGGCCCCGGAGTCAGAATCGGATGGCGAGTCGGTGGCCGCGGCGG
>JBAVCA010000001.1:0-7646 GCA_049586475.1 Nocardioides sp. | reverse complement strand
GAGCTCGGACCAAGGGCAAGGGTGCTGCCATTGGTCGTGCGGTGCTCGCGGACCTCGCTCGTGCGGTCACGAGGCGAGCGCCGCGCATGATCGAGTTCCTCGGCGACGCCGACTCCGCAGCGTTGATCTCCGGTCCGGGCGCTGAGCAGTTCCAGGCACTCACCGGGCCCAGCTTCCGCAACGAGATGTGCGCCCGCGGGATCGTCCGGATCGCGTTCAACCGCCCGATTCGTCGAGCCGCCGAAGTCCAGTGCCCGACGCTGCTGATCATCGCCGAGTACGACGAGATCGCCCCCTCGAGCGCCGTTCACGAGGTCGCTCGGCGGATGGGCCCACTAGCAGAGGTCGTGGCCTACGACTGCGGACACTTCGCGATCTACGCGGGCAATCACTTCGAGGACTCGGTGCGGCGCCAGGTTGCCTTCCTGCAGCGAGCAGTCTGAGCCCCGGCGCCGACGCTCCAGTGCCGTTCCGCGAGGGTGTTCAGAGCCGGGTGCGGGTGGGACTGGCGAGCATGCCGGCAGGGAAGTCGTCGTGGTCGTGAAGGTGACCTTCGAGGGCGTCGGCGTGCTGCTCGTCGAGGTGGATCACGTTGCTGGTGGTCATGAATCGCAGCCTAGAGAACCGTGGCGCTGACAGCGTCCTCGAGAGGCCCAGATCGGCTGTCACGTGCGTCACACCTCGTGCGCACACCCGCGCCGTAGACTGATCTCGTGTCCACCACCACCGTCACCGCCGCGCCGCGACAGGAACCCAACCTGGTTGGCGCGATGTTCGCCAGCCGGTCCTTGGCCGCGCACTACGCCCGGGGGTTGGTCGGTCTCGTGCTCCTGGTTGCGGGCCTAGGGCTGGCGCACCGCTCCGCGCTGTGGCTGCTGCTGGTGCCCGTCACGGTGGTGCTGTGGCGTGGGTGCATGTCCTGCTGGACGCTCGGCCTGATGGCCACACGCGCCAGGGCCTGCCCACTGCCGCGATAAGAGGGCGCAAGGCGATCAAAGGGCGATCAGACCTCGTCTAGAGCTCCAGGAGCGCTCGGTGCTCGTGAGCCTGTCCGTACAGCTGACCGAGGGCATGGGCCCGCTTGAAGACCAGGTGCGCGTCGTGCTCCCAGGTGATCGCGATGCCGCCGTGCAGCTGGATGGTCTCGCCGGCGATCGAATCGAGGGCATCAGAGCAGTACGACTTGGCGATGTGGGCGAGCTCGGCGGCGTTGTCGGTGCCGGCCGAGACGGCGTACGACGCCGCCCAGGACGCCGAGCGCGACATCTCCAGCAGTACCAGCATGTCGGCCATCCGATGCTTGAGTGCCTGGAAGGAGCCGATCTGGCGTCCGAACTGCACCCGGTCGAGGCTGTAGCCGACCGTCATGTCGACCGCCCTGGCGGCGAGCCCGGCCTGCAGCGCAGTGGTCGCGACGGTGCCGACGAGCTGTGCGCGCTCCTGAGCCGTGGCGGCGCTGCCGATGACGGTCGTCGCGGCGCCGTCGAGGTCGACGCGGGCCAGGCGGAGCGTCTGGTCCATCGCCTCGACATGGGTGCGGGTGGCAGTGGCGGGATCGACCTCCACCAGGTGGTCGCCGACGACCGCGACCAGGACGGTGGCATCGAGCGCGTCGAGGACGGGAGCCCCGCTCCCGTCGACGAAGGCCGCGACCTCCCCGGCCGCGATCCGCGGCAGCAGACGTGCCCGCGCGCTCTCGTCGGCTCCGGCGAGCAGAGCCTCCGACGTCACCAGCGAGGCCATCAATGGGGAGGGCGCGAGCGAGCGGCCGACCTCCTCGAGCACGATCAGCGACTCGAACAGCGAGAAGCCGGCTCCACCGACCTCCTCGGGGATGCCCAGTGCGGCTGCGCCGATCTGCTCCACGAGCATCGACCACAGGTCCGGGTCGTAACCGACCTCGGAGACCATCGCAGCACGCACGGCGCGGGAGTCCGCTCGCTTGGCCAGCATCGACCGGACCGTCGTGGCGAGCTCGTCCTGCTCCTCGGAGAAGCCGAACTCCATCAGCGACTCAGCTCCTCGAGCAGGTGGGCGCGGTGGTGGGCCGGGGTGCCCCAGGCCGTCACGAGGGCGCGGATCTTGGTGAGCCAGAGGCTGAGGTCGAACTCGGCGGTGTAGCCGATCGCGCCGTGCACCTGCAGGCCCGTGCGGGCGGCGGCGTAGGCCGCGTCTCCCGCGGCGACCTTGGCAGCGGACGCCGGGACCTCGCCGAGGGCTGCGCCGTAGACGAGCGGGCGGGCGAAGTCGAGGGCGATCTTGACGTCGGCCAGCGCGTGCTTGATCACCTGGTAGCTGCCGATCTCGCGACCGAACTGCTTGCGCTGCTTGACGTAGCTCACGGAGTCGGCGAGCACCCGTTCGCCGGCCCCGAGGAGCTGGGCTGCGGTGGCCAGCACGGCGAGGTCGAAGGCGCGCTGGTCGATCTCCCCGGTGCCGGTCACGTCGAAGAGCCGGCGGGTCCGGTCGACAGACACGTGGAGGTCGCCGACCGACTCGGCGACGGTACTCCCGACGTAGACAGTGTCAGCAACGTCGGCATCCAGCGCGTAGGGCACGTGCGGCGCGACGGCGACGGTGCTGATGCCCTCGATCTCGTGCCCGAGCGCGAGGGGGAGGTAGGCAGCGGACTCGACCCACGGCCCCGGGACCGCGTGCCGTCCGAGTGCCTCGAAGGCGATGCAGACCTCGATCGGGCTCGCCTCGGTGGCGAGCATGGTCAGGCCGAGGTCGCTCAGCCGCTTCCAGAGCGCTACGCCGGGAGCGTGGTCGCCCGCCGCCCATGCGCGGGCCACGGCAGGGGTGTCGGAGGAGGCCAGCAGGCCCTCGAGGGCGGACGCGAGGTCGCGCTGGTCGCCGGTGAGCTCGAACTTCACGACTGGGCTCCCTGGTTCGGCGTGGGCGACTGGTGGGGCTTTGCTTCGCGGGGAAGGCCCAGGATCCGCTCGGCGACGATGTTGCGCTGCACCTCGTTGGTCCCCGCGTAGATCGGCCCCGACAGGCTGAAGGTGTAGCCGTCGAGCCAGGGCGACGCCGTCTCGGCGTCGGGACCCAGCAGGTCGAGGGCGGTCTCGTGCAGGGCGATGTCGAGCTCGGACCAGAAGATCTTGTTGATCGAGCCGGCCGCGCCCATCTCGCCACCGTCAGTGAGGCGGGTGACGGTGCCCCACGTGAAGAGTCGGTAGGCCTGGGCCTTGAGCCAGGCGTCGACGACACCGTCGGCGGCCGAGGGGACCGACTCGCCGCGTTCGCGCCACAGGTCGACCAGCCGGTCGGCGGCGGCGCAGAACCGGCCGGGGGAGCGCAGCGACAGTCCGCGTTCGTTCCCGGCGGTGCTCATCGCGACCCGCCAGCCGTCGCCGGGAGCGCCGAGCACGTCGGCGTCCGGCACGAACACGTCGTCGAAGAAGACCTCCGCGAAGCCGGCCTCGCCATCGAGCTGCGCGATGGGACGCACCGTCACGCCGTCGGCGTCCAGCGGGAAGAGGTAGTAGGTCAGCCCGGCGTGCCGCTGGGCGGTGGGGTCGGAGCGGAAGAGCCCGAAGCCCCACTGAGCCAGCGCAGCCCGGGAGGACCAGGTCTTCTGCCCGTTGAGCACCCACCCACCTCTCACCTCGTCGCGCCGTGCGGTGGACTTCAGGGACGCCAGGTCGGAGCCCGCCTCGGGCTCGGACCAGCACTGCGCCCACACCTGCTGGCCAGATGCCATCGCCGGCAGGAACCGGTCCTGCTGGTCGGGGGTGCCGTGGTCGAAGAGGATCGGAGCCAGCAGGAAGATGCCGTTCTGCGAGACCCGTCCGGGGGCCCCGGCGCGGTAGTACTCCTCCTCGAAGACCACCCACTCGATCAGCGACGCCTCACGGCCGTGATACTTCTCCGGCCACGACACGACCGACCAGCGGGCCGCAGTCAGCCGGGCCTCCCACTCCTGGTGCAGCGCCCACCCCTCGGCGGTGTCCATCGAGGGCAGCGGTTCGCGCGGCACGTTGGCCTGCAGCCACTCGCGGGCCTCGGCCTGGAAGGCCAGCTCCGATTCGGACAGGGTCAGGTCCATCAGGGCGTGGCCTCTCGTAGCTGGGTCTTGAGCACCTTGCCCGACAGATTGCGGGGCAGGACGTCGATCAGCTCGACGTGGTGGGGCACCTTGAAGTTCGCGAGCCGTTCCTTCGCGAACTCGACGACTGCCGCGGGATCCAGACCCTCGGCACCGGCGACCACGTAGGCCTTGCCGACCTCCCCCATCCGCTGGTCGGGGACACCGACCACGGCGACATCGGCGACGCCGTCCATCCGGAGCAGGGCCTGCTCGACCTCGGCGGGGTAGACGTTGAAGCCGCCGGAGATGTACATGTCCTTGAGCCGGTCGGTGATCCGCAGGTTGCCGTGCTCGTCGAGGACGCCGACGTCGCCGGTGTGCAGCCAGCCTTCGGCGTCGATCGCCTCGGCGGTGGCCTCGGGGTCGTCGAGGTAGCCGAGCATGACGTGGGCGCCACGCACGAGCAGCTCCCCGGAGGCGTCGATGCGGAGCTCCATCCCGGGAATCGCGCGACCGCACGTCGTGGCCACGGTCGTCGCGGCGTCGTCCTCGCGGCACATCGTCACCACCACCGCCTCGGTCATCCCGAACGCCGTCACCACCTGGTTGATGCCGAGCCCGGCGGGCGCCGCCTCGCGCATCTGCTCGATGAGGACGACCGGCACCACCGCAGCTCCGGTCACGGCAAGACGCACCGAGGACAGGTCGTGCTGATCACGGCCCGGGGCGCTCAGGATCGACTGGTAGATCGTCGGTGCGCCGGGGAGCACGGTGATCTTCTCCTCGGCGATGAGCCTCATCGTGGCCTCGACGTCAAAGGTGGCGAGGGGGTAGAGCGTCGCGCCGGTCAGGAGCCCGACGATGATGCCGATCTTGTAGCCGAAGGAGTGGAAGAACGGGTTGATCACCAGGTAGCGGTCATCGGGTCGGACGCCGCCGAGATCGGCCCAGGCCTGAGCGACGCCGATGGTCTGGCGGTGCGCCGACATGGCGCCCTTCGAGCGACCGGTGGTGCCGGAGGTGAAGAGGATGTCAGCGACGTCGTCGTCGCTCACCGAGTCTGCGCGAGCCTCGACGAGCGCGAGGCTGACCCGACCTGCTCCCTGCCCCAGGTCCGCCAGGTCGACGATCGTCGGCGTCGAGCTGCCGCCCGGTGCGCTGCTCGATGCGGTGCTTGATGGGGTGCCCGATGTGGAGGCCAGTGCCGAGGTCAGGTCGGCGATCTGCGACTTGCCCAGGAAGCCGTCGGCGACGACCGCGACCGGGGCCTGGGTGCGCATGACCAGGTCAGCGACCTCGCCAGCGGTGTAGCGGGAGTTGACGGGAACCACACTTGCGCCGGCGTAGGTCACCGCCAGCGCCGCCACCGCCCACGCGGTGCTGTTCGGCGCCCAGATCAGGATCCGGTCTCCGGGTGAGACTCCCAGAGACAGGTAGTGACGGGCCGCGCCGCGGACGCGTTCGAGCAGGTCGGCGTACGAGAGGGTGGCACCGCCCTCGACGTAGGCGGCATGGTCGCCGTACGTGTCGGCAGCCGAGCGCAGTAGCTGCGGGATCGTCGACACCGGGCTCCTTCCCTCCGCAAACCAACCAAGCAATTGCTTGGTAGGGTAGCACTCGTGGACCTCCGCTACTCCGATGCCGACCTTGCCTTTCGCGCCGAGATCCGTGACTGGCTGGCCGAGCAGCTGGCCGGCGACTGGGGCGTCCTGTGTGGACTGGGCGGCCCCGGCCGCGATCATGAGTCCATCGAGGAGCGCCTCGCCTGGAACCGGCACCTCGCCCAGCACGGCTGGACCTGCGTGGGCTGGCCCGAAGAGCACGGCGGTCGCGGACTCAGCTTGTGGCAGCAGGTGATCTTCCACGAGGAGTACGCGCGCTCGAACGCCCCGGCGCGGGTCAACCACCTGGGCGAGGAGCTGCTGGGTCCCACCCTGATCGCGTTCGGCACACCCGAGCAGCAGCAACGGTTCCTCCCTCGGATCATCGCCGTGGACGAGCTGTGGGCGCAGGGCTACTCCGAGCCCGGGGCCGGCTCCGACCTGGCCAACGTGCAGACCAGAGCGCGTCTCGAGGACGGACCTGACGGTGCCGAGTGGGTCATCGACGGGCAGAAGGTGTGGACGTCGAACGCGCACTTCTCCCAGTGGGTCTTCGTCATCGCGCGGACCGAGCCTGGCTCGCAACGCCACCAGGGCCTCTCGTTCCTGCTGGTCCCTCTCGACCAGGACGGCGTCGAGGTCCGCCCGATCGAGCAGCTCACAGGTGGCTCGGAGTTCAACGAGGTGTTCTTCACCGGAGCCCGCACGTCCGCCGATCTCATCGTCGGCGAACCCGGTCGCGGCTGGGGCGTCGCGATGGGCCTGCTCGGCCTGGAACGTGGCGTCTCGACGTTGGCCCAGACGGTCGACTACTCCCGCGAGCTGGCCGGAGTGATCGCGCTGGCCAAGCAGAACGGGCAGATCGACGACCCGGTCCTGCGCGACCGACTTGCCTCGCTCAAGGCCGAGCTCGAGGTGATCCGCTCCAACGCTCTGCGCGGCCTGTCCGCGTTGGCTGCCGGGGACGACTCCGCCGCCGGCGGTGGAGCCGGATCGATCTTCAAGCTTGTCTGGGCCAATTGGCACCGCCGCCTCGGGGAGGTCGCGATGGCGGTGTCCGGGTCCTCGGGCCTGCTGACCTCCGGGCCTGGGTACGAGCTCGACGAGTGGCAGCGGCTCTTCCTCTTCTCCCGCGCCGACACCATCTACGGCGGTAGCGACGAGGTCCAGAAGAACATCCTCGCCGAGCGGGTGCTCGGCCTTCCGCGAGAGCCGCGCGGCGCCACGCCCGCTCCCGCCCGCAACCCCGCGCCCGCACCCGCGTCCGCCCTCATCGAGGAGACCCCATGACCACGCACAGAGCCGAGCAGCCCGCCCCCGACTACGTGCCGGGCCACGACCTGCTGCGCGGCAAGGTCGTCGTCGTCACCGCTGCGGCAGGCGCCGGCATCGGGGCAGCCGTCGTACGGCGGGTCCTCGAGGAGGGCGCCAAGGCGGTGGTCTTCTCCGACACCCACGCTCGACGCCTGGCCGAGGCCGAGGAGGCCCTGGCCGCCGAGTTCGGCGCCGAGCGCGTGCGCCAGATGGTGTGCGACGTGACCGACGAGGCCCAGGTCGGCGCGTTGCTCGACCTGGCCGACGAGGTCGGCGGGGTCGACATCATGATCAACAACGCCGGCCTCGGCGGCACGGCCAGCGTGCTGGAGATGACCGACGAGCAGTGGCTCAAGGTCCTCGACATCACGCTCACCGGCACGTTCCGCTGCGTGCGGGCCGCCGGCCAGCGCTTCGTCGCCTCGGGACGCAAGGGCGTCATCGTCAACAACGCCTCCGTGATCGGCTGGCGCGCGCAGGAGGGCCAGGCGCACTACGCGGCCGCCAAGGCGGGCGTGATGGCGCTGACGCGGTGCAGCGCGATCGACCTGGCGCCCCACGGCATCCGGGTCAACGCGGTGAGCCCCAGCCTGGCCATGCACCCGTTCCTCGCCAAGGTCACCTCCGACGACCTGCTCGCCGAGCTCAAGCAGCGCGAGGCGTTCGGCCGTGCCGCCGAGCCGTGGGAGGTCGCC